>NZ_JAFYUW010000113.1:0-38924 GCF_017549435.1 Brochothrix sp. | reverse complement strand
GTACGCGCACCGTCATTCGTTTGTCGAGCCTACTATCTCAACATTTCTCGCAAATTGATCGAGGTCGTTACTCCTCAGTCACTCGGGATTACGTACCCATAGGTACGTGCACCGTCATTCGTTTGTCGAGCCTACTATCTCAACATTTCTCGCAAATTGATCGAGGTCGTTAATCAACAGATTTTATAAACAAATCCCCCTGACCAAAAATGTCAGGGGGATAGTTTTTTTAAAATTAAGTTCAACTGTTGTTATCGAAGATATTTACTATTCAAATTCAAACGGAATAGGAGTACTTGCTTTAACAAATTGATCCATAAAGGGATGATGGAAATGCAATTCTTTAAGATGTAATAAAGGACGTTTCATTCCTGCAATTGTTATTTCTTTAATAGGATAGCCAATTGAATCTAAGTGCAATCTTATTTGGTGCTTAATCGCAGTATCAATTGTTATTTCTAAAATAGAAGTGTTCGCGGCACGGTCACGTTTGATGATTTCATAGTGAGTGATTGCTTTTGTACCTTTAGCGTTAATCTCGTCATGTTCTTCAGAAATACTCGCTTGAATCTTACCATAGGTTCCTTCCATAACACTATCAACTTTTGTCCAATAAACACCATAAAGTTGTTTTTGCTGAAGTTGATGAAGAAGTAAGTTGAGTATTAAGGGATGTTTGGCGAAAATAACGGCGCCACTAATATCTTGTTCTAGGTCATGGATTGCATAGGCGTGAAATAGAGGATGCTCTTGTGATCGTAGATAGGCCTCAACACCGTTTTGTAGTGTGTTTTTTGAAGTCTCATCGACTGCTAAAGCTAGACGACCTTCAGTTTTATTCACAATAATAACATGCTCATCTTCATATAAAATAGTTAAGGGGAATTCGGTTGGTACAACTGGAAAATCAAATGGAATAGGTAAGCTAATCTCAATTTGACTATTATCTGTTACAGTATATGTTTTCCAATCAAAGTGCTTATGTCCATCTACAACAATACGTTTTTCTCGTTGTAATTGTTCAATCACACTTGAGCTTAGCAACCATTTATTTTGTAATAGTTCATTGATAGTAAGTCCCGATAAAGTTGTAGGAACTGTAATCGTTAGTGACGCAAACATAAAATACCTCCAAAGAATAAAGCCTCCAAAGCGGAGGCTTTTTTTAAGTCATTTAACTAAGTGTTCTAATTAAGCCTCTTCATCAATTTCAGCTACTGGTTGAGTAGACTTTGTGATTTCAATGAAAGAGACATGGTGATCTTCAATTTCTTTGATAGTAAAGATATAGCCGTCAAAGATTATTTGATCGCCTTGCTTAGAATCATATTTTTGTGTTAAGAACCAACCACCGATTGTATCGACATCATCCTCATCTAAAGAGGTGTGTAATAAGTTATTGATTTCATCAATCAAAACCTTACCTTCGACTACATAATGGTCGTCAGCAATTTTAGTGATTTCTGATATTTCATCAACATCAAATTCATCGCGAATATCGCCAACAATTTCTTCCAAGATGTCTTCAGCTGTCACAAGGCCTTCTGTGCCACCATATTCATCTAACAAAATTGCCATATGATTACGTTCTTTTTGCATTTTTAAAAGTAAATCATTGATTGGAATTGTTTCGATGACACGAATAATCGGTTTAACCAAAGATTCAATTGTGTCACTTGGTTTTAGGTTTCCAGTTACATAAATACTTAACAAGTCTTTCAAATTTAAAACACCAACAACATTATCTTTATCACCATCAATTACTGGATAGCGTGTATAACGCTCAGATAAAGTCATGTTAGAGGCCTCATCAATTGTAGAATCAATTGAAACAGTAACAATTTCAGTACGTGGCACCATTACTTCTTTTGCAAGTCTATCATCAAATTCGAAAATTTTATTGAGGTAACCATATTCAGATTGATTGATTTCGCCACTCTTAAAACTTTCGTTAGCGATAAATCGTAATTCTTCTTCTGTATGAGCGACATCATGTTCACCACTCATGTCTAAGCCAAACAAACGACTGATCCCACGAGCAGAATGGTTTAAGAACCAAATGAAAGGATACATAATACGATAAAAAACATTTAACGGTTGTGCAACCGCGAGTGTCACTTGCTCTGTTTTTTGGATTGCTAATGTTTTAGGAACAAGTTCACCAATCACAACGTGTAAATAAGTAATGATTGAGAATGCTAAAATAAACGAGATAAGATGTGCTGCAGTTGATGGCAACTCAAAGTAGTTGAAAATAGGTGTGATTAAACGCGCCACTGCGGGTTCACCTAACCAACCTAATCCTAAAGACGAAAGTGTAATCCCTAACTGACAAGCAGAAAGGTAAGCATCAAGGTTAACGTGTATATGTTTTGCCATTTTAGCATTCGGCTTGCCCTCTTCGACAAGTTGTTCCAAACGACTTCCGCGCATTTTTACAACAGCAAACTCAGTTGCCACGAAAAAAGCAGAAGCAAAAATCAAAATCACAATAGCTAGTAAATTAAATATCAAATAAGAGGATCGCTATTCACCTTTGAATAGGACCCAAACACCTCCTAGTAGTTTTGTATATCAACCTTTTAAGGTCATAAAGAGATGTTTTCGAATTAATGCTTACTTAAAAGACGGAAGATACTTCCGAGCAGTTCAGAGCCACACAATCAAAAACATCAGTTGGAAACGACGTGCATATGTTTTTCAGTTTAAGTACTTGAATTAGTTTTTCTGTCCCATCGGAATAATCCCCCCCTTCACAATTTTGAAATTTAGTGTAAAACTATAAGATAATTATATAGTAATTACTATGCCTTAGCAAATATAGTAAATGACTATTTTTATTTAGACTATTGCTGTGAAAATTCATATCTATAAGTTTTATACTTAGTAAGTAATTAATTCTAATGATTCTGCAAAATATGATATTTTTAAAGCAATAATATCTGACAGTTTCTGAGAGATTATGTTTGACGTATCAGTAGATAGATAATCAATTGTCATTAAGTCCCATACTTGGAATTTTGGAAAGTTATAGATTTCATGAGGCAAACGAATGTGTTTTTCAGTGTTTAAAAAAATGATGTGTTTGGCATTTTCTAAACGTGGTAATAGTTCAGAAGGTAGATGATCCGTTTCATATGAAAGAGTAAAAAAACGATAGCCTTCTAAATTTAGTTTAAGTGCCCAATTTTTTGCGATTTCAGTCGTTTCAGCATCGGATGAAATAAAATAAATGTCTTGTGTCATAATTTAAATTCCCCTATACAATTATTATGTAGCAGCGTGAAAAAGTCGTACAATAACAGTATTAATACCCTTTGTTTTCGAAAATAAACATAATTTATGATAAGATGAATAAACGAATTACAAAACTTGTTACTTTGAATAAATAGGAATGGATGTATGATTATGAAAAATAATATTGCTCAGATTTATAATAATTACCTCAAGCCAATAAATCATCGTGTAGTATTGATATGGCAGAAATACTACATTACCAAGGTATTACTCATTGCATTATTATTAGTAATGTTTCTTGCTATTTTGTACTTTACTTTTTTAGCTAAACAAGCAAACGTCAATGGATTAAAAGCAGCATTGGAAACAACGACTGTTATTTATGATAAAGATGGCGATAAGGCTACTGAAGTATCTTCGAGAAATGCCAAATTTGTAAAAATCGATAAAATATCGCCCAATATTAAAAATGCGTTAGTATCGATTGAGGATCGCCGTTTTTATGAACATAATGGTTTTGATATTCGCGGTATGGCACGAGGAGTTGTTGGTTTAGTCACCACAGGCCATATTACAGGTGGTGGATCAACACTTACCCAACAGTTAGCAAAAAACGCATTGTTAACAAGTAAAAAGACAGTTAAACGTAAGTTAGAAGAATTGTTCTTAGCAGCAGAGATTGAAAATAAATACAGTAAAGATGAAATTTTAGAAATGTACCTCAACACTGTTTATTTTGGGAATGGGGAATGGGGAATTGAAAATGCCTCTCAAAAATATTTCAATAAACCCGCATCAGATGTCACAATCGAAGAAGGGGCGTTGCTTGCAGGTTTAGTACAATTACCATCTTCATATGATCCAACAAAATACATTGATAAAGCGACGAAGCGTCGTAATCAAGTATTACAAGCAGAATTAGATAATAATAAAATTTCTAAAGAACAATATAATAGTGCAGTTAAGCAAGATATTGTATTGAATACACAAGAGGAAACCGTAACAAAAAGTAGTTTCCCATATTATACCGATGCTGTTTTAAATGAAGCAATCAATAATTATGGGCTATCACAGGATGATTTATTAACAAAGGGTTATAAGTTATATACAACGATGGATCAAAATCTTCAAATAGCTATGGAAAGTGTTTACGATAATGATTTAAACTTCCCAGTAGATATGAATGGTGAAATGGTTCAAAGTGGTGGTGTAATGATGGATCCTAAAACAGGTGGTATTTATGCGCTTGTTGGAGGACGCGGCGAGCATGTCTTTAGAGGGTTCAACCGTGCAACGCAATTACGTACACAGGTAGGATCAACGATGAAACCACTAGCTGTTTATGTGCCTGCTTTAGAGGAAGGTTATAAACCAACTGATTTATTGAAAGATGAGTACACTGACTTTAATGGTTATAAGCCAACTAATATTGGGGGTATATATCAGAAAAACATACCAATGTATGAAGCTGTTCAAAATTCAATCAATGTACCTGCGGTATGGTTATTGAAAAAAATTGGTCTTAATACAGGTGTGAAATCAGTGGAACGTTTTGGTTTACCTTTAACAGAGGCAGATGAAAACTTATCACTTGCGCTTGGAGGAACAAAAACAGGTTACTCACCGGTAACAATGGCGAGAGCATACGCTACGTTTGCCAATCAAGGAGCGCAACCAGAAAAAGGCCATTTAATTCGAAAAATTGTTGATGCAAGTGGACGAGTGCTTGTCGATAATGAAAAAAATTCAACAAAACAAATTGTTTCAGAAGATGTTTCAAAAGATATGACATCAATGTTATTAGATGTAGTCGCAAAAGGAACTGGTAAAAATGCGGCGGTACCTGGTTATGATATTGCAGCGAAAACAGGATCCACTCAAGTTGATTGGACAACAGAAGGAACAAAAGATCAATGGTTTGTAGGTTATACACCTAACGTCGTATTATCAATGTGGATGGGATTTGACAATACAGACGAGGAACATTATATGCAGACAGATAGTTATAGAAATGTTTCTACTACAGCTGGGAACATCTTATCAAAATCATTGCCTAACCTGAAAAAAGAATCATTTGATATTAAGAGTGCGGCAACAGTTGATGAGGAAGAAAAGCGTGAACAACAAGAAAAAGAAGAGCAAGAATCTAAGGATACAGGAAGTATTATAGATAGCGTGAAAGAAACTGCGGGATCAATTTCTTCAGGTGTGAAAGAAGGCGCTAAGAAAACCAAGGATTGGGTAAACAGTTTGTTTGGCAATTGATAAATGCTTTTGGTTTTGTGTAACTAGAAAACATGTTATAGTAAGTATGAAATTAATTAGGAGGAATGATAAAATGGCTGAAAACTTATATGATATTGCAAACAATTTAGAGAGTAACTTACGACAATCGGAACAATACAACGAATTGAAAAATGCTTATCAGGTAGTTAAAGATACACCTGCATCTCAAGAATTATTTGATAAATTCCGCATGATTCAACTTGAATTGCAACAAAAACAAATGCAAGGTCAAGAAATTACAGAAACAGAAGTTGAAGCAGCGCAAAAATTAGCACAAGAAGTTCAAGGTAATGAGCACATTTCCGCATTGATTGAGTCTGAACAACGTATGTCAGTTGTAATCAATGACCTTAATGAAATTATTACAGGTCCTTTACGTGATTTATATCAAGATGAAGCACCAAAAGCATAATTCAGAATAGTAATTTGCAAACGTCCCTTTTAGGGACGTTTTTTTGTGCACGAGTGTGTTTTCATAAGCTGTTTTAGAGGGTTTCATGGTATAATAGAACATATATTCGTATCAAGGAGGTACACATGAAAGAGCTACGTTTTATGCATATTGCGGACTTACATCTTGACAGCCCTTTTGTGGGCTTAAAACACTTACCACCCTTTATTTTTCAGCAAATGAAAGATAGCACATTCAAATCACTTACACAGTTGGTTACAGTAGCAATTACAGAGAAAATTGATTTCCTTTTAATTGCAGGTGATATTTATGATGAAAAAACACAAAGTATCCGTGCTCAAGCACGTTTTATAGATGAAATGGAGCGTTTACAGACAGAAAACATTCCAGTTTATGCAATATTAGGAAATCATGATTATAATGATGGCACGTTGATATCGCTTGATTTGCCTCAAAATGTACACCTTTTTTCAGCAGAAACAGAGACAGTGTATTACAAACATACTAATGGTACAACTGCTGCTATACATGGTTTTAGTTATGATAAAAAACATCTGATTGAAAGACGAGTTGAAACGTTTGAAAAGGCGAGCAATGTTGATTTTAACATTGCACTTTATCATGGCGAGGAAACCACAACTGGAGGAAACTATGCGCCATTTTCTCGCTCAGAGATGTTACAGAAAAATTTTGATTATTGGGCGTTAGGACACATCCATAAGCAAGACTGTCTTAACGAAGAACCACTGATTTTATATCCAGGGAATATTCAAGGGCGCCATCGCAAAGAAACAGGTCCTAAGGGAGGAATGATAATCTCACTCTCTGAAAAGGAAACAAAAGCAACTTTTTATCCAGCTGCTGCGATTGTTTGGGAAGAACTTAGTCTCACAATTAAACCTGATATTAGCATTGATCATCTCCTCCAAAAATTAACAGCTGAAATGGATAAAGCTCGTGAAGAGAGTGCTGCGAAGGTTTTCTTAGCTGTAACTTTATTGATAGATGAGAAACTAAATAAAACCGTGAGTCAAAAAATTATAAATGGAGAAGTGATTGAGCGGTTACAGGATTTAGAACAAGAACGTGACGATTTTGTTTGGGTATACCAATTGAAAACATACTTAAATAAAAATATTACAGTTGATTGGTGGCAAGAAGAAACAGCTTATCAATCACATTGGGAAGGTGCTATTCAGCAGTTATCACAAGAACAACAATTTAATGATGTGATTCAGGAAATGACGATGCAACGCTTGGCAAGACGTTATGTTGATGTGCCAGATACGGCGTTACGAGAGCAAATTATCGAAGATGCTGTTTTATTGATTGGGCAGTTGATTGCTGAGGAAGGTGAAGAAAAATGATTATCAAGCAATTGCATGTGTATGGTTATGGTAAGTGGCGGCAAATAGATTTTCCGGAATTTCAAAAAACACAAATAATATATGGGCCTAACGAAGCGGGAAAATCAACTTTGATGGCTTTTATTGAAGCGATTTTATTTGGATTTCCAACGAATAAAAGCAATGAACGGCGTTTAGAACCGAAAGATTATGATGGTTTTGGTGGTAGGATAACGGTTGAAACTGATGATTTGGAAATTGTAATTATTGAACGCAAGAAAGGAAAAGCCACAGGCGATGTGGTCTTATATTTTGCCGATGGTACACGAGGCGATGAAGAATCCTTAGTTAGACTGCTCAAAGGAATGACAAAACAAATGTACCGCGCTATTTACAGTTTTGATATTCACGGTCTTCAAAATGTCCAAAATCTCAAAGAAACAGACTTTAATCGTTACTTATTAGCAGCAGGAACAGTTGGTTCTGATGTTTTAATACGTGTAGATAACCAATTGCAACGCAAGCGTGATGAACTATTTAAACCAAATGGTCGTATACCGATATTGAATAAAAAATTGAATCAATTGAAAGAATTGGAATCAAAATATAAAACAGCACAGCTAAATAATACGGCTTTTACTCAGCTTAAAGAAAAACAATTGCGTTCTGAAACACAACTCCTAGAATGGAAAAATAAAGAAAAAAACCTGTTGATTGAACAAGAATTGTTTACAGATTATCTTTCAAAATGGTCCATCTATGAAGAGTTGATAAAAGGTCAAGAAACATTAAAAAACTTACAAGTAAGTTCTTTTCCACAAAATGGCTTTAACCGTTTTAAAGCATTAAAAGATGAGTTATCGAATAATGAAAATGAAGCCTATCAAGTTGAAATGAAACTCAATCAAATTTTGCGTAAAATGGTTGATACGAATCCATTCGAAAAATTAGATTGGGATCAACTTGGAAAATATTTGTCGGATTGGTCATTGTACCAAGAACGAGAGCGGCAGTTACAGATGCTAAGAGGATCTGCTAACAATACGGCTCTAATTCCAGCGCATATTTTAGAGCAGGTAAAACATGAGGAATTTAAGCAGGCACAGGAAGTTATTCGGAAAATTGAGCGACTTGATTGGGAGCGGGAACAACGGCTGAGCGAAGAGAGTGTTCTAGCAATTAAAATAGAACGCCAAAAAGAGCAATGTGACGAAACAGAAAAAAGAATACAACAAGCTGAACAATCACCGGATTTTATACAAACAACAGCAAAAACAACACATCTAGCGATTATATTAAGTTTAGCTGCATTAGCAGTTCTGTTATTGGGTTGGCTTGTGATGCCAATATTCTATATAGGCGGCATTTTGTTGGGTCTATTAGCAATTTTGTCATACAAAAAAGTTAACAAAAAACAACAAGCGCCACAACGTACAAACAGTTCTATTGTCGCAGAATGGGAAAAATTATGGCAACAACAATGTGCAGAATTAGATGAATTACAGTTCGAAAAAACTAAAATTCAAAAGCGACACTCTGAAATCACAGAGGATATGGTTGTATCAGAATCATGGTTGAACAAGGTGGCGGAGAAATTAGAGCTACCACTAAATAACCACACACTGTTTTTAAGTAAGTTTGAACAATTAGTCGAACAAGTAACGATGGAGAAGTCAAATATAGCAGAGCAAGAACAAGTCAAACAATTGATAATTAAGCAAAATGATTGGTTAACAGGTATTCAAGCGTTAACAGCTGAGATAAATGACGAGCAGTTAGATTGGTTAAACTTGGATGAGAGTATTAATAGTCTGTTGGCAGAGCAACGTCGTTATCATCTGCAAACAGAAGAGGTCGTGACGATACGAAAAGAAAAGGAAGATTTAAGCAATCACAAAGAGCGTTTGTTCGCTACAATTGAACGAATAGAGCAGCAGCTTAGCAGCTTATTACAAGAAGCAGATGTTGAAGATGATAAAAGTTTTTACTCAAAAGCAGAAATGAAACAACAAGCAATGGCAATTGAAGAACGTTTACAAGTGTTACAGATGCAAATAAGTGAGAAAGAACGTCATACTTTAAGTCAATTTAATGATAAAGTTATGCTCCTAGCTCAACTTGAACAGATAAAACAACAGCGTAAAGAATTATCAGAGAGACGCAGTGATCTACAAAAAGAGCAATTAGAAATCAACCATCAAATTCAACTTTTAACACAGGGGGAGGTTTATGCTGATACTGCGCATGCTTATTTCTTAATGAAGTCGGAAGTAGAAGAGTTGAGTGAAGAATGGATGCGTTATAAAACGGCACAACAACTTGTTAATGAGATGGTTGAGCGACTTCAAGCAGAACGATTACCAAGAGTATTGCAACAGGCTAGTGAATACCTCAGCTACTTAACGGAAGGACGGTATGTGAAAATTGATTTTTATGATGAGGAATTACTCGTTCACCGTAAGGATAAATTTCAATTTACAGGTGAAGAACTTAGCCAAGGCACAAAAGAACAACTTTATTTGTCGATTCGCTTCGCTTTTATTGAGGTTTTAGGCGCTGCAGTAAAACTACCAATTATTATTGATGATAGTTTTGTTAATTTTGATAAAAACCGAACAGATTTAATTATGTCTTTACTTGATAAGATAAAATTAAAACAACAAATCATTTATTTTACTTGCCATGCTTATATGAAAGAGTATCTACCACCTGAAAATTGTTTAGATTTAACACAATTTAAAAGTTAAAGTATTACTTAAAGTGTGCCTGTAAAATACTAAGTCAACCTTCAGAACGTTTTGTTCGATTTTAAATAGTAGAAAGCATTATGGTATAATAGAACGTATAGATTATCGTGATGAAAGAGGAGATACAAATGCAAAAAAAATTGCTAGAATATGATATTAGTGAAGCAGTTGAAACATATGCATTTATAAAAAGTGCACAAAAAGGGATTGCAACAAACGGAAAACCTTTTTTATCAATTGTATTTCAAGATAAATCAGGTGCCATTGAGGGAAAACTTTGGGACGTTTCAGATGAAGATTTGAAAAAGTATCTACCTGAAAGTATTGTGAGTGTGATTGGTGAAATTCAAAACTATCGTGGTCAAAAACAATTGAAAATTAAGGGACTGAGATTAACTACAGCGTTAGACAATGTGTCTGCTGATGAATTTTTAAAAACAGCACCGATTAAACGCGACGATATTCAGCAGGAAATCATGCAATATATCTTTGCAATTACGAACCCGAATTTACAACGTGTGACACGTTTTTTAGTCAAAAAATATGAAAAAGAATATTTTAGCTATCCTGCGGCAATGCGTCATCACCATGAATTTGTATCTGGGTTGTCATACCATGTATTGTCTATGCTTCATATTGCAGATCATCTCCAAGGACAATATCCTGATTTAGATGCAGATTTATTATATTCAGGTATTATTTTACATGATTTAGGTAAAGTAATTGAATTAAGTGGACCTGTATCAACATCATATACGGTGACAGGTAATTTATTAGGACACATTTCAATTGTATCTAACGAAATTGCTAAGGCAGTAGATGAGCTCCAAATTGACAGTGAAGAAACAATGGTATTACAACATATTATTCTCTCACATCATGGAAAAGGCGAGTGGGGAAGCCCTAAGCCACCATTAGTGATGGAAGCTGAATTAATCCATATGATTGATCAAATGGATGCTTCGTTAAACATGTTATCGAAGGCATTAGAGCATACAGATGCTGGTTCTTATAGCGAAAGAATTTTCGGGTTAGATAACCGCTCATTCTATAAACCTAAATTCAATCAAATTGAAGAATAGTAAAAACCAATTTTCATCAAAAAATATTGATGGAAATTGGTTTTTTTTGTAAAAAAAAGCAGTAGCCGAAGCTACTGCTTTTTAGTTGTTATTTACTTTTTTTAGTGTCTTCTTTGTAAGCTGCAAACACATCTTTGAATGCACTATCTTTTACAGTTACATCAGATGATTTGTATAATTTTTTCAATGCTGCTGCTTGAGTATCAGAAGTTACTTTAGCTGCGTAATATGCTTCTGTTACAGCTTTTTTGTCTTTATCGAAAGTAGTTTTGGCTGGTTTTTTATCCATCTTAATGATTTCATACGTACCTGAACTTGTTTTGATTGGTGCAGATACAGCACCTTCTTTTAATTTATAAACATCTTTAAACATGTCGCCGTATGCAGCTTCAGCAGCTGTTACGCTTAATGGTTCAGCTTTACCACCGTTAGGTGCAGTTGCTGTATCTTGTGAATCAGATTTAGCAAGTTTAGCAAAATCGCCACCATCTTTTAATTTTTTAGCGATTTTTTCAGCAGATGCTTTATCAGCTACAGCAATTTTAGAAATTGTAAAGTCTGGGTTCCACGTTTTATCGTAAAACTCTTTAAGTTCTTTTGTTGAAGGTTTTACATATTCACGTGCAGCTTCGTTAACAAGTGCTTGCGTACGTAAAGTGTCTTTGTAAGCGTCGATTGAAGTGATACCATTTTGTGTTAATGCTGATAACAATGCATCTTTACCACCATATTGTTTCTCTAACTCTTTAACTTTTGCATCAAGATCAGCTTGTTTTACTTTATCGCCGAATTTATCTTCGAGGATTTTTTTGAAAGTAAGTGATTCAACTGCAGCTGCACCACCAGTATCTTTCAGATAATCGTAAAGTTCTGTTTGTGATACGTTACCGCTTTTCGTTTTAACAACAGTACCACCGTTGTTAGTAAATAACATAACTGATAGAATTACTACTGCGATGACAAGTACAATAATACTTCCGATCATTAAATTGATTTTTGTTTTCATTGAGTTCCGCACTCTCCTTAGGTAATATGAATTTAGTCTACATGAAATATCATATCATATAGGTAATAAAAAACAAACTAAAATACTATTAAAGAAGTATGAAATTTTTATGAATGGATCTTTTCAAAATTATCCTCTACCAATACTTTTATACCTCGTTCTGAATCCTCTATAAAACTATTTTTAGGGAATTTAAGGTAACTAAAAAAGTAATAGATATCGGTTGTGCATATAGCCATATGTATAGCTAATAATAAATACCAATAGACAGATTTCAAGTCATATTGAAAATAAACGAACAACCAGATGAGTGTAATAACTATAAATGGTGTTATTAGAGATAGTAGATAATAATTTTTTTTGACAGGTGTATCACATTTGACTTCAAAAAAGGGTACGATAACAAAATAACGTTTGATTCTAATGAAACTATCTTTCTTATGAGGTAACACTATGAAATGACACATTTTATGAAATGGATAAAGTAGGAGTAGATACGAAAAGCCTACTAATGGGTATTGATAAGTATAATTGTTACCGAGACTTAAGTGATGCCAGATGATAGCGACGCTTAATGTAGCAATAAAGACAATAAATGAAAGAATAAACAAACGGTAAAAATTTTCTTCCTGTTCATGTTGAATGGAATGAACGCAGTGCATGATAAATCCCCTTTCTATCTCCTTGACATATTCTATCTTTAAAATGAGGCGAATGCAAGAGGATAAAAGACCCCGCAACAATTATATGCGAGGTCAAAGTTGTAGTTACCATTATAGTATTGAGTGAATGAGTGAGTGATTAATTTTATTAACGCTTGATTGTTTTTTCTAACTCACTAACAGTTTTTTGAAGGTCTTTTAGTTCATCTTTTAAACGTTGTTTGTCGGGTTCAATTGATTGATTCCAATTGCCAACAACTTCTTCGATATCTTCAACAACATCTTTAACTGCAGCAAGGCTATCAGTAGAAAATGTTTTAAGTTGTTCGGTAAGTGTATTTGCATTATAAGCAACTTCTTTAAGCATACCACCGACATTGACTGATTTATCTGCAATATCTTCTCGTAGTTCTCTACCTGACTTTGGGGCAAGTAAAAGTGTTGCAACAGCTGAGGCACCAGCCCCAACAATTAAACCTAAAATTAGTGATTTTGTTTTCATAATGAAAGCACTCCTTTGATGAAATTTTATTTGATTGTTTGGTTAATAGTTTGAGCAATGTCTGCTAATTCACTAGCAGAATAGTCGGAACCATGTTCTTCCCATTTCAAACCAAAACCATCATTGTTCTTATGATAACGCGGAATGAGGTGAACATGCCAGTGAAACACTGATTGAGAAGCGATTTCTTCTGCGTTACTTAGAACGTTCATTCCTTTGACGTCAGGAAAAGCCTCTTGAATTGCACGAGCAATTTTTGGCACTCTAGCAAATACAGCACTAGCAGTTTCGCTATCGGCAGTTAGAATATTTGTTGTCGCTTGCTTTGGAACAACGAGTGTATGCCCTTTAGTTACTTGTGAGATATCAAGAAAAGCATAAACAAGCTCATCTTCATATACTTTATAGGATGGAATTTCTTTACGGATGATTTTTGAGAAAATAGTATCTTCTTGTGTCAAATTGCTCACGCCTTTCTAAATGTTATCTTATTTATAGATTACCACAAAACAGGCGGAGCTAACAGTTTTTATACCGAAAGGTTGTTTGTGTCTTTATATAATTTTTTTTGTTATCATAAGAGAGAATAAAGATGAAGGAAGGGTTGAAAATGTCATTATTAGAAGTTGAAAATTTAGTGGGTGGATATACAAAATACCCTGTGTTGAAAAATATTTCATTCGAATTGAAAGCTGGTGAACTCGTTGGTTTGATTGGATTGAATGGTGCTGGTAAAAGCACAACTCTCAAACATATAATTGGCTTAATGCAACAACAGCAAGGTGAAATTAAAATTAATAATCGTCGCTTAATTGACGGCGCAGACGAATATCGTCAACAATTTGCAGTTATTCCAGAAACACCTGTTCTTTATGATGAACTTACATTAAAAGAACATATTGAATTAACTGGGATGGCATACAACTTAACAGAAACAGAAATTAAAGAGCGCATGACACCATTATTGGAAATGTTCCGTTTAACGAAACGCTTAAATTGGTTTCCTAATCATTTTTCTAAAGGCATGAAACAAAAAGTAATGTTAGTATGTGCTTTCTTAGTAGAACCTAAGCTTTATATTGTAGATGAGCCATTTGTAGGTCTAGATCCGTTAGCAATTACAAACCTCTTGCAAATTTTACAAGATAAAAGAGATGAAGGTTGCGGCATTTTAATGTCGACACACATCTTAGCAACGGCTGAAAAATATTGTGATAAATTTATTATTATCCATGAAGGTGAAATAAGAGCTACGGGTACACTTGCCGAATTACAACAAGTTTTTAATATGCCAGAAGCTTCATTAGATGATATTTATATTCAATTGACGAAAGAAGAAGCGAACTATGGCAAATAATCTATGGAAATCACGCCTAGCGGACTATTTTAAAGATTTATCAAAATATCTTCGTTATATTTTTAACGATCACTTAGTTTTAGTAATGGTATTTGTTGTGGGCGCATTAGGTTTTTATTACTCCCAGTGGCTTAAAACATTGGATGCATCGTTTCCTGTTAATTGGGTGATGATTGTTGTTTTAGTACTCGTGCTATCGCTCACTCAAGTAAATACGCTGCTTAAATCAGCAGATGCGGTTTATTTAACTGTGATGGAAACAAGAATGGCGAGCTACTTTAAAAAATCAATTATATTTTCATTCTTTTTCCAATTGCCATTAGTAATTGTAGCTTTTATCGTTTTATTGCCAATGTATCAACAGGTGAAACCATTTGCGGGAAGTTATATTTTAATGCTATTAGTTTATTTCATTTTATTAAAAGCCTGGAATGTTTTAATGTGGTGGCACGTATATAAACAACCAGTTCGTACAGTAGGCATTCTTATGCAATGGTTGGGTAATATTGTAGCTGTAAGTATTGTTTTTGTTATACCACAGTGGTGGTCGTTACTGATTGGTGTCGTTTTAACAATAGCCATCTTGTGGATGACCATGAAAATGAGTAAACCCTATTACATCAAATGGGAAACATTAATTGTTAAGGAAGAAGCACGTTTAAATCGCTTTTACCGGTTTGCAAATATGTTTACAGATGTGCCACATTTAAAAAATACAACTAAGAAAAGAGCATGGCTCAACTGGTGCTATTCAGGTATCACACTTGTTCAAAAAAATACGTATAGCTACTTATGGCGACGTGCTTTTATTCGTACGGATGAGTTCAGCGGTTTATTTGTAAGATTGACTCTCATAGGTTTGGTTATTATTTATTTCATGAGTAATGCAACAATGGCAATTCTATTAGTCTTGTTATTTAGTTATTTAACAGGATTTCAAATGTTACCGATGATTCGTCTTTACGAAAATCATCCAATGAGAGAACTTTATCCAGTACCAATGAAGTTATATCGTTCTTCTTTTGTTACTTTGTTGCGAGGTATTATGGCAGTTCAAGCCATCATTTTTGCAGTGATTATAACAATTGTTTTCCCGCTAAATACAGCAGCGTGGATGATAGCTATTTTGGTAGCTTTCTATTTATTTTTCACCTTTGTTTATGTGCCGAGTAAAATTAAGAAATTAGTTTTAGGCTTTTAAAGCAAATTTGATTTGAATTTTAACTATTAATAGTTTAGTTAGAGATAATTAATTTAAATAAAAAAGGCTCATTCCTAAAAGTTGGAATGGGCCTTTTTATTATATTTTTTCGTGAGGAATTTCTGGATTTGAAACATTATAATTTGTGATTATTCCATAATCAAGTTGACCAGCAGGTGTATCATAAAGTAATTTTTCTAGTTTGTGATAGTAGTCTGCTTTTTTAAAGGCCACACGTGCTTGAGAATTTTCCCAACCAAGAATGAGTGAGAATGGTGTTTGATGGTGTCGTTTTCCAAAAGCAAGATAAGTCAGTCCTTCTGGTGTGTTTGAAACGATACGACGTACAAGCTCTTGTAAAAATAGTTCATCTTCTGACGATAATGAAAAAATATATGAATCAACAGAATCATGAATATTTAGTTGCCCATATGTTGAAATAATATCGTAGGTTGTACCGCCTACAAAAGGTGATTTCTTGCTACCAGTATTGTCTAGCAACATTGTTTCGTGCTGACCATGTAAGTAAAATAGACCATCTCTGCGGTGTTGAATATAATATTTAGATAAAAAATCGGCTGTTCCATGAGTAACATAGTAAGATGTCATTGTTTTTCCTCCTCTAACTGTGACTTCATTAAAAGAGCATGAGGTCATTTGCTTGTTTATATCTTAGCATAAAATTATCATAAATACGCAATTAAAAAAGAAAATATTTTCTAGTTTAATGCTTGAATAATAGGATGTTCTTTGTCATACTGTTAATTGACTAGGAGTTTGAAGGGAGCAATTAAAAATGTTATTTATTGATAATAAAGGTATCACAGATCCATCAATTAATATTGCTATTGAAGAATTTGTGTTGAATAATTTACAGGTAGATGAACCATTTTTACTATTTTATATCAATCGTCCTTCAATTATTATTGGGCGTAACCAAAATACGATTGAAGAAATTAATACTGATTATGTAGAAGCGAATGGTATTCAAATTGTTCGTCGTTTATCAGGTGGTGGTGCAGTTTATCATGATTTTGGAAACTTGAATTTTAGTTTTCTAACAAAAGATGATGGTAACAGTTTTTCAAACTATCAAAAATTCCTTGATCCTGTCATTGTGGCATTGAAAAAAATGGGTGTTAACGCGGAGCTTAAAGGTCGTAATGACATGGTAGTCGGCGAGCGAAAAGTAAGTGGTAATGCACAATTTGCTACTCATGGTAAAATGTATTCACATGGTACTTTAATGTTTGATAGTGATATTGATGAAGTTGTAAATTCTTTAAAAGTGCGTAAAGAAAAAATTGAATCAAAAGGTATCAAATCAATTCGTAGTCGTGTAGCAAACATCTCAGAATTTATGAGTGAGAAAATGACTACTGAAGAGTTTAAACAAAAATTATTATTATCTATTTTTGATGTTGAAAAAATTGAAGATGTTAACGAGTATGTTTTGACAGAAGAAGATTGGGCAGAAATCAAAGCTATTTCAAAACGACGTTATGCTAACTGGGATTGGAATTATGGCAAATCGCCTAAATTCGATATCGAACTAACAAAACGTTTCCCAATTGGTTCAATTGATATTCGATTGAATGTCATGAAAGGGCATATTGTTGACGCTAAAATCTTCGGTGATTTTTTTGGTGTGGGTGATGTGAAGGATATTGAAGAACGTTTAATTAATGTGAAGTACGAACGTGAAGCTATTAAATCTGCAATTGAAAGTTTACCAATTAAACATTATTTTGGTCAAATAACATTGGAAGAATTCCTAGAATTAATCTATTAAAAAAATAGTAAGATGATATTAAAAAGCCCTTTGTAGGGCTTTTTTTATATGAAAAAACTGATGAGAAAACTCATCAGTTTAAAAAATAGCTTATTCTGAGATAACAGTGAAACGATTGGCAGCAGCTTCTCGTTCACGACCAGCTTTAATTTCACCTGATGGTGTGCCAAGATGAACCATTGCAATCACGCGTTCATTTTCTGCTACATTGAGTGCAGCTTTGAACTCAGGTTTGTTAATATATCCTGGTGTTTTCCATGCAGTACCAATGTTTTGAGCCCAAGCTAACAATGAAAATGTTTGAATCAATGCCGCTGTTGCTTCCGTGTTTTCACCATCAACACCAGCATCTTCATGAATGCTATTGATAACAAGTAAAGTACCAGGTAAAGCGTTTAGTTTGTCATACTTTTTCCCAGATTGTTCAGGAAAAGCAGCGGTAGCAACTTTTGCAATTGCTGGGCCGGTATAATATTCAAATCGCCAAGGTTGAGTCAAGCGATGATTAGGTACCCAAATAGCTGTTTCTAATAAGGCTTGTACAGTCTCAGCAGCGATAGGTGTTGCATCAAAATCAGAGATTGTACGGCGTGTTTTAATCAGTTGTTCTAAATCAATTTTTGTCATGTGAAAAACCCCCTTAAGTTGTAACTAGCTCTACTATAGCATTTTTAAAGTGTTTGATATAGCTAATTTTTTTATTTTTCTAAAAGTAGGGTATCTATAAAGTAGGAGGGTATTTTTAAAGTAATATTTTTTTCAGCTAGAGTTTAGGAGTGTCGTCTGTGAAAGTATCATCTCTTGTTCTATTTAATAATGAATGATTCATCGGGATATTATTATTTTGATCATAGTTATAATGCGGTGTGGATTCAGCGGCTCGTAAACTTGGCGGTGTATTGCCAGTTAAATAAAGATTTTTTCGTTTAGCTTTATCGAAGTTACCCAATAATTTCATATGGAGTAACGAGGTTCTTGCTAATTGGTTTGAAAAACTATCAAAGGAAATATCTAGGGTAATTTCAAAGCCATTATGAAATATAAGATGAGTACGTGAATGAGGTGCCTTATGATAGCGTGATAAATGTTGAGGAAACACCCAAATACAATCGTTTTTTCTTTTTGGACTAGTTGTGGGAAAAGTAAAGATATAAGAGAGGCTGTCTATCATAATAGGTGCTTTGTGTGTAAAACCGATAAGGTGTTTTGTTGCGGTTTTCCGACCTTCCAAACTTGATCCGAAAAATTTACAACCATCAGAAATAAGTTTCACGGGATTTAGTGCGATTTCTTGTGATCCTTCAGAGTCGAGTACAATGGAGTGGCAATCATACTTTGATATTATTAATGGTTTGATTAACATCGTACTGGCATTTATTTCATAATCATTCAAAATGAGCGTCATATTATCCCTACTTTCTTATTTTTACACAAAATGTAACACTATAAGAGTATCATAGGTTAAATAAGCAATAGAGTAACAGGTATAACTGTTTAAAAAGATAGTTTATTCAATTTTCTGACAATATACTTGTAATTTGAAAAGAAGTCGCTTATAATAAAATAAAATGTTAGGAGTGATTAACATGGAAAACAAATTCAACGCGTCTTTCTTAGCACAACAACGAGAGAATACGATGAATGGTAACTTTCCATTCAATCGTTCAGTAGAAGCACTGTTCGAGTCGTGCCTCTTAGATTATCGTATCTCAAATCTTAAAGAAAAAATTGATGCTGCTCTTGATCAGCACGAAAGCACTTTGTTTCAAGCGTTATCCAAAGAGCTTGCAAGCCTTGAAGCTGCAGAATTAACAATTAGTTAAAGGGGGAATTAAAAGGTGAACGAACAAAAAAGATAGTGTAAGTTCTGATGTTTTTAAGCAGAACTTACACTATTTTTGTGTCTTTAAAAGTAGATAACCATTTTATGTTCGTGATAGTGATAGGATATGATAAAATTAACCTATTAGATAAAAAGAGGTGACTCAGTGTGAGTTTAGAATGCATAATTGGAAGAAGCGGTAGTGGTAAAACAACGTGGATGATTGAACAAATTATCGCGAGAACGAATGCTTATCCAGATGAAAATATCTTTATTATTGCGCCAGATCAAATGACTTACCAAATAGAACATGCGTTGTTAGTGCATCCTAAAGTAAAAGGCTTACTAAATGTGCAGGTTTATAGTATGAACCGTTTAGCATGGCGTGTCTGTCGTGAAACAGGAGGATTAGCACAAACATACCTATCGAGTAATGGTTTAAATATGCTGATAAGAAAACTTTTAATGACGCGTGCTTCAGATTTATCTGTCTTTAGTAAATCAGCCTTAAAAAAAGGTTTTATTTCGCAATTACATGATACTTTTAGAGAGTTTAAGCAATATGAAGTGACCCCAGAAGTCATTCAAGCTGTCAAAGAAAATCAATTACCACTAAGTATTGATTTAAAAGATAAAATTACAGATATCGATAAGATATATCAACACTATCTAGCTGCAACTGCCGATAAATACCTTGAAACAGAAGATTATTTATCGTTGCTTGTAGAGGCAATCCCACAATTTAAAGAATTCGATAATGCCAGCTTCTTTATTGATGGTTTTTTTGAGTTTTCTCCCCAAGAATACAGTGTATTAGAACAACTATTAATTGCTGGTAAAAAAATGACAATGAGTTTTACAATGAATCCAGATGATACAACAAACAGTGTCAGTGATTTAGATTTGTTCCAATTACCTAAAGAAACATATCGAAAAATGAATGAAATAGCACGTGTTCATTCGATTGAAAGAGACGCTGATATTTATCTTGAAAACAACTTTCAAAAAGAACAATTGAAAGTTATCGAAGCAAATTTTGAAATACAGTCGGAAAAGCATCACGTTGATGATGAGCAATTACACGTTACAACAGCCAATAATCGTCGTGCTGAGGTTGAAGGAATTGCACGTGAGATTAGGCGATTAATTGTGCATCATAACTACCGTTACAAGGATATTGCTGTTTTTATTAGAAATGAGGCATCTTACACAACCTTTTTACCTGCGGTATTTAAAATGCATGAACTGCCTTTTTTTATCGATGAAGCTAAAAAGATGGCAAATCATCCCTTGATTGAATTATTGAGAGGTAGCTTAGAAGCCATCACAAAAAACTTTAATTATGATGCGATGTTCCAAATTGCTAGAACGGAGCTATTTGTGCCACCAAAAATAATGCCAAAAGTTGGACGTCAACGGATAGATGAATTAGAGAATTATGTCCTTGCACGCAACTATTATGGGAAAAAGTGGTTTGATCAAGACGAATGGATTTATCGACGCTCACAATTTTCTGGGGAAGAAGCAATTCAAACAACCTTAGAACTTGAAAAACAAGAACAAATAAATACCACTCGAAAATGGCTAACGGTGCCATTACAAACTTTAAATAAACAATTGAAACAAGCAACAAATGTCCGCGAACAAGCTGCGGCGTTGTTTTATTATATGGAAGAATTACAAGTCAGCGAGCATCTAAATCGTTGGCGAACAGAAGCCCAAACAAAAGGGACTGTTGAACAAATGCAAATGCATGAACAAGCGTATAAGGCGAGCATACAATTGTTAGATGAGATTGTAGAAGTTATGGGTGATGAAAAACTGAGCATTACTCAATTGCGTGATGTATTGGATTCTGGTTTTGAAGAAATGGAATTTACTGGTTTACCACCGACAATCGATCAAATTACAGTCGCTAATATTCAAACGTCTCGCGTACTTAATGTTAAAGCTGCATTTGTATTGGGTTTTAATGATGGCGTTTACCCAACAAGAGGAAGCGATAAAGGTGTCTTTAAAGAAGACGATCGTCAAAAATTAGTAGATTCAGGACTTCCGATTCAATTAAGTGCGCGTCAACAATTAGCTCAAGAAGATTTTTACGCCTATAGAGCATTAACCTCTGCAACAGAGCAGCTTTATATTAGTTTCCCGATTGCTGATGAAGAGGGGCGCAGTCTGTTAGCATCTCCTTACTTGAGAAGATTACAGCAGATGTTTACAACACCAATACATCAACAAACATATCTTTCTGATATGACAGAGTTGCCTGAATTTGAGCAATTTCCTTACATTGGGCATCCAAAGGCAACGCTGAATTATTTAATTGCACAGATGCAACAATTGAAAATAGGTGGACACATCGCGCCTATTTGGCAAGAGGTCTATAATTGGTTTACTATAAAAGAAAATGAATATTATAGCATTGCTAAACAAGCCTTAACTAGTTTAAGTTATGAGAATGTCGCACAACCGTTGGCAGCAAAAACAGCGAAAGATTTATTTAATAATGATATTACAGCAAGTGTTAGCCGCATGGAGAAATTTTTTGGTTGTCATTTTTCTCACTTTGCCTCGCACGGGTTGAAGTTACGAGAAAGAGAAGTATATCGTTTGGAAAGTGTAGATATCGGACAGATTTTCCATAGCGCAATGGAAGATATTAGTCAAAGACTCAAGGAGAATGGCATTGAATGGGGAAGTTTGACTGCCGATGATATTAGTCAATTAGCAAAAGATGCAATTGCAGTTTTACGCCCAGTCTATCATTATGAAATTTTATTGAGCTCAAACAAAATGGGCTACATTTCACATAAATTACAAGCAATTATTGAAAAAGCAGCACAAGCCTTAAATGAACAAGCACGTAATAGTAAATTTAGTCCCTCTAATTTTGAAGTCGGTTTTGGAAAAGAAGAAGTAATACCTGCATTAACACTACCGCTAAAAGAGGGAACTATTTCTTTACAAGGGCGTATTGATCGTATTGATGTTGCTGATTATCAGGGGCAAAATTATCTGCGGATTATTGATTATAAATCAAGTGACCGTGCAGTTGATTTTACTGAGGTATATCATGGGATAGCTTTACAAATGCTCACTTATTTAGATATTGCTGTAACTAATGCTGCAAAACTAGTGAATGCACCTGCTGAAGCTGCAGGGATGATGTATTTCCATATGCATAATCCTTTTATTGAATATAAGCAAGAATTGAAACAAGAAGACATTGAAAAAGATATGCTAAAAGAGTTTAAAATGGATGGCTGGGTACTTGATAATAAAGCCATTGTAGAAATGATGGATACAACGCTTGAACCGGGTAAAACTTCGACTACAATTCCAGTCAATTATGTGAAATCAGGTGATTTTGGCAGCCGTTCTAAGGTTTTATCAGAGCAAGAATTTAATGTTTTACGAGGATTTGTAAGAAAACAATATCAACAAGGTGGTAATCTTATTTTGCAAGGTGATGTGGCAATAAATCCTTACCAATTGGATTCAAAAACACCTTGTCAGTTTTGTGATTATCGTTCTATTTGTCAATTTGATGTCGCGAATGATAAAAATAGTTACCGTGTAATTGAGAGTGACAAACAAGCAGATGTGCTTAAGAAAATGGGAGAGGAGCTTGAACAAAATGACAAATAATATACCACCCAAACCTCCAGAAGCCCAATGGACTGAAGCACAATGGCGTGCAATCCACACGACAGGGCAATCAACACTAGTTGCCGCTGCTGCAGGGTCTGGAAAAACAGCGGTTTTAGTTAATCGTGTAATTGAACGCGTTAAACATCCAACAACACCTATTGATATAGATGAGATGCTTATTGTAACTTTTACTGAAGCAGCAGCAGCTGAGATGAAACAACGAATTGGTGCAGCATTAGAAGAAGAGATTGAAGCATCACCAGAACGTAAAGATTTAAAGCGTCAAATAAAACTATTACAACACGCTTCTATATCTACAATGCACAGTTTTTGTAGTCGTTTAATTCGTGATTATTACTACCTTTTAGATTTGGATCCAACATTCAGGCTGCTCGATGAGATTGAAGGTGCACTTTTAAAGGAAGAAATAATTGAACAGTTGCTAGAAGAAGAATATGCACGTGAAGAGAACGCGGCTTTTTATCAATTAATTGATAGTTATACGAGCGATCGTAGTGATACAAAGCTGTACCATTTAATTCTAAAGTTAAGTAATATTGCTTTGGCTCAGCCAGAACCACAACGATGGCTTAATCAACTGACTGATACCTATAATGCTGAACGCTACCCTACAATTGATAGTCTGCCTTACTATAATTATATTAAACGTGATATTATTACGAGTTTGGAAGCAGCACGTGCTTATTTACAACAAGCACTCACAATTGCAGCAGCTCATGTTGTAGGAGAGAAATGGTATGCTTTTTTAGAGACTGAGCAGCTAGTTTTAAACAGCTTAATTGAACATGTCCAAACGAAGAATTTTGCGGAACTTCAAACACTTTTATCAGATGTTAAATTTGGTAGAGCGCCAGCGACGAAAAAAACAGATGAAGTGGACCATGATGCGATTAAAAAAATTATTAGTTTGCGTGATGCAACTAAAAAACAACACAAAGGATTGCTTGAAAAATGGTGTCAACGTTCAGCAGCTAGTTTTATTGCTGATTTTGAAATTTTACACCCGCAAGTCGAAAAATTAGCTGAAGTTGTGCAGACATTTATGTCAGCTTACCAAACTGAGAAAAAGGCTCGATCAGTGTTGGATTTTAGTGATTTGGAACACTATGCACTAGAACTTTTGGGTTCAGTGAATGATCAAGGTGAATTTGAACCAACAGAAATCGCTGAAAACTACCGTCAAAAATATGCTGAGATTTATACAGATGAATATCAAGATACAAACAAGGTACAAGAAACGTTACTTTATTTGGTTGCAAAGCCAGAGGGCACAAGTGAAGGTGGTAATCGCTTTATCGTGGGGGATGTTAAACAATCGATTTATCGCTTTCGTTTAGCAGAGCCTGAGCTATTTATAGAAAAATATAATCGTTATCCCGTAGAGCCGGACACAAGTGGTTATCGCATTGATTTATCACAAAATTTCCGTAGCCGCGAAAACATAATAGATTCCACGAATGCTTTATTCTCACAAATAATGGATGAAACATTTGGTGAAATTGCTTACGACGAAGCAGCTGAATTAAAACGTGGTGCAAATTATAAACCGCGTGCTGATGACGATATCGCAACTGAAATTGTTTTGATTGAAGGTGATTATGAAGCAACAGAATTAGAAGAATCAATGTATTTGGGTACCAATCATGAAAAAGAAGCGGATATCGTTGCTCAAAGGATTAAAGAGATGATTGCTAATGAACATGAAATATTTGATTTGAAAAAGCAGACGTACCGTTCAATTAGGTATGATGATATTGTCATCCTAGCACGATCAATGACTCAAGCGGATATATATGAACGTACATTCCAAAAATATGAACTGCCAATTTATGCAACTACCAATAGTGGCTATTTTGAATCAATCGAAGTAATGACGATGATGGCTGTTTTGAAAGTAATAGACAATCCTTATCAAGATATTCCATTGGCAGCAGTCTTACGCTCACCGATTGTTGGTTTGACAGAAGAAGAGCTAGCTAAAATTCGATTAGCGGATACAAAAGGGAATTATTATGATGCGTTGTTAGTAGATGCTAGTGAAGAAAGTGTGTATCAAGCTAAAGTGAAATTATTTATTGAACGTTTAGAAAATTGGCGTCAACAAGCACACCAAATAACGACAGCAGATTTAATTTGGCAAATTTATGAAGAATCACATTATTATGATTATGTTGGCGGTTTGATTGGTGGCCGACAAAGACAGGCTAATTTACGAGCCTTGTATGATCGTGCGCACCAATATGAACAAACATCTTTCAGAGGACTCTTCCGCTTTATTCGCTTTATAGATAGATTACAAATCAAAGGAAAAGATTTAGGAACGGCTAAAGCTGTTGGGGAACATGATAATGTCGTTCGAATGATGACAATTCATAAAAGTAAAGGACTTGAATTTCCAATTGTATTTGTTGTTGGTTTAGGAAAAGGCTTTAATCGTCAAGACATCAATAGTTCTGAATTGGTGGATAAAGAGTTTGGTTTCGCTTCAAATCTGGTGCGTTTAGATACACGAACGAAACAGCCTACAATTGCACAATATGCTTTTCGCAGTAAACAAATGCGTGCTTTGCAAGCAGAAGAAATGCGTATTTTATATGTTGCATTAACCCGAGCAAAAGAAAAATTAATATTAATTGGTTCGGCTAAGAAATTAGCTAAAACGATAGAAAAATGGGCAACGGCTCGACAATATTCTGAGGTTGTTTTGCCAGAATTTATGCGTGCTTCAGCAACCAGCTATTTAGATTGGATAGGGTTTGCTTTCAGCCGCGATACTAGTTTCACTGAACAGTTTCCAGATTATTCAGGAGGACATCAATGTAGCTTCGAACATGCTCCTACTATTAAATGGACCACTTATACGACCTTAATGAAAGAGCGGGAAATCAAAGAATCAGCTGGGAATGAATGGTTAGAAGCTACTCATTCAATGTCACCGTTAAAAGATGTCACAATTAGCCCAGCGGTATCTGAGTTGTTAACGTATCAATACGAAGCTCAGGCAGCGACCAGAATACCATCAAAAACAAGTGTGACCGAAGTTAAGCGATTAATGGCTGAGCGTGAAATGGCAGGTATTACTACGTATAGTGAGCAAATAGCACCGATTTCATTAGAGCGTCCTCGGTTCTTACAAACCAAGAAAATGAAGGCGAATGAAATAGGGACAGCGATGCACAGTGTGATGCAGCAAGTACCCTTAACTGAAAAACCAACTTCGTTAAGCGTTCAAGCGTTATTGACTGATTTGGTTTTGAAAAAAACCATGAAGCAAGAAGAGGCCGATGTCATTAATGTTCCACGTGTTGTACACTTCTTTGAAACGTTTTTAGGTGAACTTACACTGACGAATAAAACACGACGTGAAGTACCGTTTATGTATCTAATAAATGCAAAAGAAATTTATGAAACGGAAACAGCTGAACAAACAATTGTCCAAGGGATTGTGGATTGTTTAGTCGAAACTGAAGATGGTTTAATCATCATTGACTACAAAACAGATCGCATTATTGGTGAATGGGAAAAAGTCTCAGAATCGTACCGTAAGAAGTATGAAGTGCAGATTAACCTATATGCAGAAGCGATTGAAGCAGCAAGCGCACGACCAGTCGTAGCGAAATATTTATATTTCTTTGATGGTGGCCATATTGCAGAATTATAAGAAAAAGGAAAACACGAAGTGTGTTTTCCTTTTTTTATATTAAAATATGCCGTTATATAGGTTATGTTGACAGCGAATAATACACATGTTAGTATTTAAAACGTAATCATTACGATTTAAAAAGAGAGGAAGATGACAATGAAAAAAGATTTGGCTACTGCGTATCGTGAATTGAAAAGTCCAAATATTAAAACACGCAAACGTGCTTTGAAAGTGATAAAAGACTTTAAACGAGAGAAAAAACTATTGAATCGTTAAGTAATCGATTGAGATAAAAAGGGGGTGGTGAGTATGCGTGCAATTTTTGACTTAGAGAATACGTCAATTATAATCTATCAAGCACATACTAATGAAGAAGGCTACTATGTGTTATTGACAGATGTCTATGGAGGCTCATTTTTAAATCATTTTTTTGATCGTTCTTCAGCAATTCAGTACGCATTTAATGAAGCGTTGTTATGGTATGAAAATATACTTGAAGATTTTTTAGAGATGGATGAAACTGAGCCATTAACAGCAATCGACTATATTACAATGGCGAAATACCCCTTAACTTTATTGCAACCGTATATTGAATTTGAACAGGACTGGGAACGTTTTAAAGGTCGTGTTCGCTTAAAAGAAATGAGTGCTCTTTATTGGCGAAAAATGATGCAAGCAAAACAACAATAAAAAAACGTTTGAATGAGTAATGATATGATTCATTCAAACGCTGTTATTTATATAAATGAACTATTTGTTGATGAGACACTTATTTTATCCAAAAAAAGCTTTCTTTTTGAGATTTAAGTACTCTGTTAAGAATTGTGCAATACCGTGTTCTTCATTAGAAAGTGTTACAGTATTTGCAATGCGTTTTGTTTCAGCATCAGCATTCCCCATCGCAACACCAAGACCGGCTTCATCAAGCATTTCCCAATCGTTGTCGGCATCACCAAAAGCAATGACATCGTTCATCGTGAAGCCTAAATCTTTTGCTGCGTGACGTAATGCAACAGCTTTATTTAAACCAGACTTAGTTAATTCAAGATATTCATAGGGTTTCCCCCAACTACGGTGTTCAATAATACCAGAAAAAGCATCATCTAGTTGTTTTTTGATAAGTTTAAGTTGTTCATTTCCAGCTGAAAACATGATTGCTGTTGGATCATTAGTAATTAATTGTGTAAGCTGACCGAAGTGAATAAAGCGAGGATCCGAATCGCGCATGTTTTGAGGTACTGATTCATCATCACGCAAAATAAACGCAGAATCATTAACTTCAGCAATGACATTATTCAGCTCCAAACTTTGTGAAAAATCGAATAGCTCATGAGCTGTTTTAAGATCAATATTTTGGCGATAGCCTTTATAGTTTGGTTGTTTAGGATTATGTAAATAAGCACCATTAAAGTTAACGATTGGCGTATCGAGTTGTAATTCATCGTAAAAATGTTTGCTCATTCGATAAGGTCGCCCCGTCGCAATCATTACTGTATGACCTTGCTCACGAGCAATTGCCAGTGTTTGTTTAGTTTCTAATGAAATTGTTGCATCATTTCGTAATGTTGTGCCATCTAAATCGATAGCAATTAATTTTTTTGTCATAATCGTATCCTTTCAGATTGTGCATCAGAATTTATTAGCGATTGTTATAAGATTAACAAGTTGCTATCTATTATATTGCCATATTAATGCTGAATCAGCAAGTAATCAAAGATAAAACATGCGTTCATTCGGTGAATTTGTTATAATAGTTTCAGATAAAGAGGTGATTTATGATGGCAGAAATGACAGAGGAATTACAGGATAGTATACTGGCTTGTTTAGAACAAGTAATCGACCCTGAATTAGGGATTGATATCGTTAACCTGGGATTAATTTATGGTGTAGATATCGATGATGAAGATATATGTACGGTTACAATGACCTTAACATCAATGGGTTGCCCATTAGCAGGTATTATTGTTGAACAGATTGAAAGCGCTCTGGAGGATTTACCTGAAGTTAATGATACAGTGGTTAACGTCATTTGGGATCCACCTTGGACAAAAGATAGAATGTCGCGTTATGCAAAAATTGCATTAGGTATTCGCTAATAACACTACGAACTAATCGATTGTTTTAAATAGTTATTGAGCTGGCCACACTTTTGTGTGGTTTTTTTTGAGTCTTCACAATTGTGAATGAATGGTTTTTTGGAGTTATTGGTGTAACAGAAGAAAACATGAATAATTTTCATGGTAGAATGAACAACCGTTATTATTATAGAGTTTGTATAAATTTACATACAGACAAAGAGGATGTTGTTTTTTTAAAATTGTCATTTAATATGAATCTAATAGAGCATCAAAATAGTAAAACAAGCCGGTTTACAGACTAATTCTGTAGGCCTCTTTTATTTGGAAAAGTTGTATCTCCCAAATAAAGAGCTGATTTGGTTCACTTGTTTGACATAATATTGTTCAAAGTAAAAAACATACTGCAAGTTTCCCCTCTTTTTGTTAACCAAATAGTAATAAAATACCGACAGTTTTATGACTAACCATTTAAATCGAAATGAAGATAACAACAATATGATAGTCTAAAACTAGATTAAAGAATGAACCAGTTAAAGTGACGGAGGGATAGTATGGGAAACAGAAAGCGATTTAGGCCTTTAGAACAAGATATAAAAAAATTGTGGCGCCAAGAAAAAGCAATTGTAAATGAAAATGCTAACAAGGACAGTACAGTTTTTAATACACAACGAGATTTAACAGCAGGGATAGTTGCCAAATATTACGCAATGCGATACCAACTGCCAAAAGAAGTCGCATCGGCACATGAGGCAGGTGATATTCATTTCCATGATTTAGATTATCAACCCTATCAACCCTTAACAAATTGTTGTTTGATTGATATTGCAGGGATGTTAGAACATGGCTTTCAAATCGGTAATGCGAGTGTTGAACCGCCACATTCCATTCAAACAGCAGCAGCACAAATAGCACAAATTATTGCAAATGTATCCAGTTCTCAATACGGTGGATGCTCTGTGGATCGTATCGATGAAATTTTGGCACATTATGCTGAATGTAATTATGAAAAACATTTGGTTAAGGCGAGTGAATGGGTTGACCCAAGTCGTCGTGATGAATATGCGCTTAGTTTCACAAAAAAAGATATATATGATGCGATGCAAAGTCTAGAATATGAGATTAATACATTGTATTCAAGCAACGGTCAAACACCATTTGTTACATTGGGATTTGGTTTAGGAACTTCTTGGATAGAAAGAGAAATTCAGCGTGCTATTTTGAATGTGCGTATGGGTGGTTTAGGTAAACAAAAACAAACTGCTATTTTTCCAAAATTAGTGTTTAGCCTTAAGCGTGGTGTTAATCTCAATGAAACGGATGAAAATTATGATATCAAACAATTGGCATTAGAATGTTCAGCGAAACGCATGTATCCGGACGTATTAAACTATGATAAGTTAGTGGAAATTGCTGGTGACTTTAAAGTACCTATGGGCTGCCGCTCATTTTTACCAGCTTGGAAAAATAAAGAAGGACAACTGGTTAATGCGGGCCGTATGAATTTAGGTGTTGTCACGCTAAATTTACCGCGTTTGGCGATTCGTTCTGATGGAGATAAAAAATTGTTTTGGAAGTATTTTGAAGAGCAGATGATTACTATGAAAACAGCATTGTTTTATCGCATTGAACGTACAAAGGAAGCGCGACCTGAAAATGCTCCGATATTGTATCAGCATGGTGCCTTTGGCGAACGTCTAAAGAAATCAGAAAATGTTGATGAGCTCTTTAAAGATGGACGTGCAACTGTTTCAATTGGTTATATTGGACTTTATGAGGTTGCCGCTCATTTTTATGGTGCAAACCCTGAAAAAAATAAAAAAGCAAAACATTTTATTCTTACTATTCTCGAAAAACTGAATGAATATGCAGATGATTGGAAAGCTGAATCAGGTTATTGGTTTAGTATCTACTCAACACCATCTGAAAGTTTAACCGATCGTTTTAACCGTATGGATAGAGAAAAATATGGTGTTGTGCCTTTTATAACAGATAAAGATTATTATCAAAATTCGTTTCATTATGATGTGAGGGAAAGTGTATCAGCATTTGATAAAATTGATTATGAGAAAGACTTTGCACCATTAACATCAGGTGGGTTTATACATTATTGTGAGTATCCGGTTTTAGTCCATAACTTAAAAGCATTAGAAACTGTTTGGGATTATGCCTACGATAGAGTTGCCTACTTAGGAACAAATACACCAATCGATAAATGTTTTGAATGTGGATTCGAAGGAGAGTTTAAGCCTACAAAAGAAGGCTTTGAATGCCCAGAATGTCATAATACAAATCCATTGACTTGCGATGTTGTAAAAAGAACCTGTGGTTATCTCGGAAATCCTGCCAAAAGACCGATGGTTCATGGACGTCATGATGAAATAATTCATCGAGTCAAACACTCAGGAGGGGATTTTATTGAGTAAAAACAAACAATTTTTAGCGGAAGATTTTAGCTGTCAACGTATTGCAAGTTATCAACCCTTTAATGCAGTTGATGGAGAAGGTATTCGTTGTAGTGTCTATGTTTCTGGTTGTTTGTTTAATTGTAAAGGTTGTTATAATAAGGTGGCTCAATCATTTAAGTATGGTGAGCTCTATACTGAAGCGCTAGAAGAGAAGATTTTGACTGACATTGGGCACGAAGGTGTGCAAGGGTTATCTCTATTAGGTGGTGAGCCATTTATGAATACACAAGTGTGTTTAAGTTTAGTGAAAAAACTAAGAGAACGGTATGGTTTAACACGTGATATTTGGATATGGAGTGGTTATACTTACGATGAACTGTGCAACGAGAGTGAGGATAAACAAGAACTTTTAAGTTATTGCGATATCCTAGTTGATGGGCAATTTATTCAAGAGTTATTCAAACCTAATTTAGCCTATCGGGGTAGTTTAAATCAGAAAATAGTTGATGTCGTGAAAAGTAAAATTTCAGGTGAAGAAGTTTTATATAGTATTTGATAGGCAGTTTGATAGAACTAAAAGACGTAACCCCTTATAATGAAGTTAAATAGAATTTTAATGGGGGAATGATTTAATGACAATTACAAAATTTTCAGATGTAGGTTTACATGTCGGTCAAGCCGATGCACCAGTTAAGGTTACCAGTTTTGTAAACTTTCGATGCCCATTCTGTGCAAGTTGGCATTTTAAAGCTAATAATGTATTAGATAAATATGTTAAAGCAGGACAAGTAGAAGAAATAATAAAATTTTATGATAAACCAAAAGAAACATTAGAAATTGGAAATCATGCGCATCATTTTATTGATTACAATGATCCTGAATCTGAAAAAATTGTTAACTTGTTATTTAGTTCGCAAGATGAGTGGGGGAACCTTTCGAAAGAAGAACTTACTACTTATTTTGAAGAAAACTTTGGTTTGAAAGAGCTAGAAAATCATCAAGAGGCAACCAATTTAATAATTGCTGAAGCAAACGGTAATAATGTTAAAACGGTGCCTACTATTTTTATAGGCGATAAAGTATTTGATTCTCAAGTTTCACCAGAAGAGTTAGTTGAAACAATTGAAGCTTTATTGGCAGAAAAATAATGAATGACTCAGCCTTATCAACGGTAAAACGTTGATAAGGCTTTTTTTTATACCCGTATATTATGGTATGATAACAGTAACAAAAAAATTTGGAGGAATACTTCATGGAAGCCTATATTACACCAATAAAGATTGCATTGTTAACCTTTCCATTCATCGCGTTTTTGCTATCATTGCCATTTTTAATACATCAATATCATAAATATGGAGGCTTTACTTTTTGGCGAGCTTTTATTATTTTTAGCTTTATTTTCTATTTAATGTGTGCTTATTTTTTAGTGATATTACCTTTGCCTTCACAGGCAGAAGTAAACGAATTAACAACCCGAAGGGTACAATTTATCCCCTTTCAGTTTGTAATTGATTTTGTACGGGAGACCGTTTTTTCTTTTTCACATCCAAGAACCTATGCAGAGGCTCTTAAACAAGGCGTGTTGATACAACCGCTGTTCAATTTATTACTATTATTACCTTTAGGTGTTTATCTTCGTTTTTACTTCAAGCGTTCATTTAAATTTGTGATATTAGCCGGCTTTTTTACAGCGCTCTTTTTTGAATTAACACAGCTCTCAGGTTTATATGGTATCTATTCACGTTCATATCGTTTATTTGATGTGGATGATTTGATGTTGAATACTGCAGGTGCTTTATTAGGTTTTGCCATTGCTCCGGCGATAACCTTTTTTATACCCGATGAAGAACGTTTAATTAATACCGCCTATTCACGTAGTCATCGTGTGAGTTATTTGCGACGCTTCATTGCATTTATGATTGATTGGACAATTATTGCCATCATCGCGGTTTTTGTAACTATTGGTGGAGAAGCTATCTTTGTGTCTAATGTAATATATGAATTTAGTATTCTTAACATATTGCGATATCTTATGACAATCATCGTTTTTTTCGTTATCATACCTTACTTGACTAAGGGGCGTACACTTGGTAAAGCAATCGTTCATCTTAAAATTGTTAATGATTTAGATCAACCCCCTTCACCCAATCTTTACATGGTAAGGTACGGGATTTTGTATGGTTTAATTTTCACAAATATTAATTTAACAGTAACGATGCTAGACTTAACAGGAACTTCGAATCATTTAAATTTATTAAATTATTTAATAATAATATCATTCTTCTTTACGCTAGTGTTTGCAATTCATTTACTAATGAGTAAATTACGTAAAAATGAACCGCTTTTTTATGAAAAAATAAGTTATACCCATATGATGAGCTCATTTAGCTTGTTTAAAAAGAAACGTTAGATATAATCAAAATTATATGAAGTGTGATTTAAAAGCTAGTGTTTTGCTAGCTTTTTTATTTATTTTTTTGCGAATTAAGATGTCTTTAAAAAAGAAACGAGCTTTATAAATGAAAGAAATGTTGTAATTTTGTTTCACAAAATAGCCATTTGACGGTGTGTTCTTATGAAATTAAGTTTCGGAGAAAAAACAGCTGTTTTTTTAGGTTATTGAACTGTTAAAAAGGAGGGGATCGAAATAGGGAATTACTCCCCTTAATCTCAAATTGATAATATACCAAAATAGTTATTAAACATCATAACTTACTTTTTGTTAGTTTTTTCCTTGAGTATATATCCTCATTTTACATGTAAAGTGTATCTTTATGGTTAACTTATGTGGTATTTTTATATTTAGTAAAAATAAATAGCGTCAAGTTAGGGGTATGGTTATGAAGGGGAAAGTTATTAAAACAGGGATTGCGGTTGTCATCAGTATTGGTTTGTTCGTAGGGGGAGCAGCTATTAGTGGGGCAGACAAAACAATAAATTGGGGAAAAGAAGGGGAAATCACTTCAATTTATGCAGCATTGAGTACGTTAGATGGTAAATTAGGTATCAAACAAACAGAATTAAAAACAGCTAAGGATGCTTTAGTAGCAGCTGAAGCAGCATCTAAAACAAGTAAAACAGAATTAGATCAACTGAAACAAACAAATGACTCATTAAAATCACAAGTTTCAGAATTAACTGCTACTGTGTCACGTAAAGATGCCGAGGTACAACAAAAAAATGGCGAAATTCAACAAAAAAATGGTGAAATTCAACAAAAAATAGCTGAAATTCAACAAAAGATTGAAGAAGGTAACCAAAAAGTTGCAGCAAAACAAAAAGAGTTTGATGCAAAACAAGCAGAATTAAATACAGCAAACGAAAAATTAGCTGCAGCTACGCAAACAATTGCTCAGTATACAACTGATAAACGTAACTTGCAAACATCTTTAGAAAGTTTAAAAGCTGATAATGATGAGACGAAAATAAAATTAGAAAAAGCACAAAAAGAAGTACAAGATTTGAAAGACTATGCATCTCAATTAGAAAACAAATATAAATAAGTACGCAAGACTGTTACTCCGATATTGCTTATTGCGATAAGAGGAGTGAGGGTCTTTTTTTATGGAATAAAATAAAGGTTTGTTAAGTCTTTTCCGTATTTTATAAGAATAAAATGAGTACTTGAGTTTAGCGAACGAAACCGTTACAATGGGAAAGGCTATTGATTTAGTTATTATGCAGAATGCTCTGCACGCAGTTTATTGATACCATCCTGCGATACAAAAACTAGGAGGAATATGAATAATGAAAACAAAAACATTGGCGATAAGCGGCGTTTTAGCGGCTATATACGTCGTTTTAACTCTTTTGAGTGGACCATTTGCTTATGGCTGGGCACAATTTAGGGTTTCTGAAATGATGAACCATTTAGTAGTTTATAATAAAAAATATTTTCCGGCTATTATTATTGGTGTTATTGTTGCTAATTTCTTTTCATCAAATGGTTTAATTGATCTTGTATTTGGTGTAGCACAATCTGTCGTTTCTTTAGGACTGATTATTTTCATAGCAAAATTCATCAAGAATAAACTGCTGTTAATGGCAATAAACACTGTGATATTTGGAATAACAATGTCTTTTGTTGCCTTTATGTTAAAAATTATAGGTGTGCTAGGCGATGCTAATATGGCATTTGGATTAGCTTGGTTCTATATGGCACTCGGTGAAATGGCTGTCATGTCAATTGGTATGTTAGTGATGTACTTCTTGAATAAACGAATTGATTTAAGTAAAGCAATAGAAAAATAAAAGCTTGTAAATAAGCGATATTAATAACATCTGAAATTACTATGGAGAAAGTCTCTGTAGTAATTTTTTTTATGAATCAGGGTATAGGTATTCTATAAGGTATTATTGTAATCATTTGTTATAGAAGACAGTAAAAAAGTCTTACAATAATTTATTGTAAGACTCAGAATATCATAAATATGTTTATTCAGTATAAGAAATGTTACGATGCACTTAAATCCCAAACGATTTTATCGCCATCTTTAAGTTTAGTTTCGTTAGCACCGACCATTGCAGGTGTTCCATTGACATCATAAATCCAGTAACAATCTTTAGTATTTTCTTTAGCATTATCTTGCTCTTTACCAGCAATACTAATGATTAGGCCATTATCCAATTCAAGCTTAAAATTGTCATTCATTGCTGTTTGCAAATCTGTCTTGTTTTTTACTTTAATTTCTTTGCGTTCAAACTCCTTGTGTTTTTCTTTCAAAATAATTGTAACGTCGATATTTTTATCAGTCGATGAATTATCGTTCTTTGCTCCAGTTGCTGAATTACCACAACCAATAACTAATGAAATGATGCTTAAGTATAAGAATAAAGCTAATATTTTTTTCATTAAATCCCTCCTATGAGATAAACGTTTATCAATTAAGTATAGTTGAGATAACAATTGCATACAATAACTGGGGACTAATACAACAAATTAAGATAAATAAAGGATGCAATGAAATAGGCATTTTTCCGTAGCTTAAACTTGTCATTAAAGCCTTTTAATTGATCAAACAAAAAAACAACAACAAAAATGTCTTAGTTGTTGTTTAAACGGTAAGATTAAACTAATTACTTCTCGTTAGACCTGTGATCGAATATCACGTAAAATTGCGAGCACTATAAAATAAATAGGACAATATATCACAATTATCAAAACAGTATTACTGATGTCGACTCCAAAATAGAATATAGAAAAAAAGGCGATTAATAGGCCCAGACATAGCGTATTTAATACTATTTTAAAAAACGTTAAATGTTGATTTATTTTAAAGTAATCGTGGATGAAAAATAGTATACAGGCAGTAGCAGTTAAAAGGACAGCAGTAACAAGCGGAAAATCTGTAAATAGCATTAAATAAAGCACGCTAACAATTCCAAGGATAACCATACGAAAAAGTGTTTTTTTCAAATCATATCGCTCCATTTCGTGAAAATTAGTGTTGAATAAATATGCTAAGTTATAACAAAGATTAATGTAAAACAAAGAATGCAATGATTAATTGAAATAAAACCACTGAAGATAAAATAACAAATAAAAGTAATGCAAATTTAAATGCAAAAATAAAATTGTTTTTTAAAGTTGATAAAAGCATGCTGTTTCACTCCTTTTAATATAGTATATCATTATTTAATAATGATTTTTTTTATGTCATAAATACTTGAATGTTTTGGCGACTTATTTTTAGAGTTAAAGGATGTGATTGAAATTTGAAAAGGCACAGCTTTACGTGAATGTGAATAAAAATAGGTATAGACTGTGTTAACATCGTCTTTAAAAATTATCTCAGAATAGTAAACATCCCTATTTCTATCTTTTTTAAGTTTTGTTTGCCGTAGAATATCATTTCTATGTAATCCTTGTTTGACTATAGTACGATTTATTTCTTTCATTGCTTCATACTCATGAAATTTGAAAAAATAGAGATAAGAAAGCACCATTAACATAATCAGAACACTAACTTTTATTTTGTTATCCATTTAAAATACAGTCTCCTTATAATATAATTCCGTTCTTTGTTAAAAGTATAATATAAGCAATTAAAGGAGTAACGCACTCATTAGTTGCGCAACTGTTAATTGTGGTTGCAAACAATGATCAAGTGTTTTTCCCAGGAAATAAAGCAAAGGTAACGCCGAATTTTTTTGACTTGAAATAACTCATAGCGGTAATTTAAAAAGTATCATAAAGATTTTTAAAAGCTGTATTTTTCAACGCCACCACCAAAATTTAAAAATAATTTGTTGGAAAAATAAGTGTTTTTTATTGATTACTGACCTATTTTGACTTATAATTGATTTATAAATTAAAGAAGAGGTGATGATCTTGGAACCGAATAAAATGACAAGTCAAGTTCAATCTGATATCGCAGAAGCACAACAAATAGCAGTAACGCGACAACATCAAACGATTGATATTTGGCATTTATGGTTAGTCTTTATCACATCTAATGAACTTGCAAAACGTATCTACACAGAATTAAATATTGATTTAAAACAAATTGAGAAATATCTTAATGAACAATTAGATAAACAACCAATTGTGACTGGTAATAGTGTAACTTACGGACAGCAACTTTCAGGCGATTTGTATGAAGTGCTAGCTGAAGCCAACAAACACAGAGAAACCTTAGAAGATGCCTTTTTATCAACAGAACATTTTCTATTAGGTTTACAAAGTATGACTAAAAATGAATTAAAAAAGAAATTGAATTTAAAAACAAAAGAACTACAGGCAGTAGTTGATAAAGTCAGAGGGGGGAAACATGTTATGAATCAAAACGCAGAACAAACATATGAAGCACTAAGTAAATATGGTATTGATTTAGTAGAGGCTGTTCGTGCTGGTAAAATTGAGCCAGTTATCGGACGTGATACTGAAATTAGAAATGTAATCCGAATACTTAGTCGTAAAACAAAAAATAATCCTGTATTGATTGGAGAACCAGGTGTTGGTAAAACAGCTATTGTTGAAGGCTTAGCAGCACGTATTGTTCGAAAAGATGTACCGGAAAACCTTAAAGATAAAACAATATTCTCTTTAGATATTGGTTCTTTAATCGCCGGTGCTAAATACCGTGGTGAATTTGAAGAACGACTCAAAGCAGTGTTGGAAGAAGTTCAAAATAGTGAAGGGAATATCATACTCTTTATTGATGAGATTCACACGATTGTTGGTGCAGGTAAAACTGACGGAGCAATGGATGCGGGGAATATGTTGAAACCGATGTTAGCACGTGGTGAATTGCATTGTATTGGTGCCACAACATTAGATGAGTACCGTCAATATATTGAAAAAGATGCAGCGCTAGAGCGTCGTTTCCAAAAAGTATTAGTACCGGAACCATCAGTTGAGGATACAGTATCAATTTTACGTGGATTGAAAGAACGTTTTGAAATCCATCATGGTGTTAATATCCACGATAATGCGCTAGTATCAGCAGCAACATTGGCTGATCGTTACATTACCGATCGATTCTTACCAGATAAAGCCATTGACCTTGTTGATGAAGCTTGTGCAACCATTCGTGTTGAAATTGACTCAATGCCAAATGAGTTAGATGAAATAACGCGTCGTGTGATGCAACTAGAGATTGAGGAAGCAGCACTTGAACAAGAAAAAGATGATGTGAGTGCAACTCGTTTAGATGTATTACGAGAAGAGTT
>NZ_JAFYUW010000112.1:0-21280 GCF_017549435.1 Brochothrix sp. | reverse complement strand
TTAAATATCTCTTTATATTCTTTTAACATTGCTACGCACGAACCTGAGGGTCCGACAACGTATTCTGCGTTTTTAAACGCCTTGATCTGATTAATCATTGAAGCACGGCTGTCTTTATGATAACCGCTGTTATAAGTAGGTTGACCGCAACAAATTTGCGATCCTGGTAAATCGGTTTTACAACCAAAGCGTTCCAGTACTTCTACCATCGCTTTTCCTACTTCTGGGAACATCATGTCTACTAAACAAGTTGAAAAAATAGTCACTTTCACAGTTTTAGCCTCTTTTCTCTGTTTTGTTTGTGTCTTTGTCCTATTACTCTAGTATAACTTTTTTTAAAACTAATTTCTATTACTAGTCTAAAAAAAAATGAAGATTGACAACTGTTGTGCAATCAATCATAATAAATGTTAATTGAATCTACTTATCCAGAAAGGTGGAGGGACTTGGCCCGCTGATACCTTAGCAACCGGAACGATTGTTCACGGTGCTACATCCAACAGTCATTACTGACAGATAAGTGCTGAACGTTAACATTCAACGTTTAACTCTTTGTCTATTTTGACATTGTAGTTAAGCGTTTTTTATTTTCTTAAGGGGGATGACATATGCATCGTAAAGAAATGGTTCTATTTACTGATAAACCTTTAAATCTTGCATCACACGTACAATTAAAAAACATTACGGTCGCCTATGAAACATATGGCTCTTTAAACAAAAATTCAAGTAATGCCATCCTTATTACACATGCCTTGACTGGGGATGCCCATGTTGCGAAACATAGTGACGACGATCAAGAAGGCTGGTGGGATGACTTTGTTGGTGCAGGTAAAATGTTAGATACAGATACTTATTTTTTAATATGCATTAATGTTTTAGGCGGCTGTTATGGCTCGACTGGACCACAATCGTTTAATCCTGAAACCAATCAACCTTACTTGCTTGATTTTCCAACAATCCATGCAAGTGATATGGTCCGTGTTCAAAAAGAGTTACTTTCACAGCTGGGTATTGATCATCTTTTTTGCGTTGTCGGTGGTTCAATGGGAGGGATTCAAGCCACTCAATGGGCAATTGATTATCCGGACTTCATCTCGGGAGTAATTAATCTTGCATCACCACTTGCCTCAAGTCCTGAAAATGTTGGTTTTAATCATGTGATGCGTCAGCTCATCCTATCTGATCCTCAGTTTAAAAAGGGACGCTATACAGAACAACCACCAATGCTAGCACATGCTAGAATGTTAGCGATGTTAACCTACCGTACAGATCGGATGTTGGATACGCAATTTAGTATGGCCCCTCTTAATGAAAACACAACAACCACTGAAAGTTGGCACCAGTTATTTGATGTTGAATCGTACCTTAATTATCAGGGTGAAAAATTTATCCAACGTTTTGACGCACTCAGTTTTTTATATCTGACACGTATGATCGATTTATTTGATGCTGTTTCTCCTAATCAAAAAAGCACTTCGATTGCCACTGTGCGCACACCCTATCTTTATATTGCCTTCAAAGAAGATCAGCTTTTTAAAATTGAACAATGTCGCTTTGCTCGAACAATTCTTGAAGCTAACAACGTACCCGTTACCTATCATGAATTAAGTTCAATTTATGGGCATGATGCCTTTTTGATTGAATCAGCTAAAATCAGTCCACTTGTTTCACAATTTCTTGCAAAAATAAAAAAAACAAGTCCTGCTAGTTAGGGACTTGTTTCAGCAATAATATTCTTTTATAAATTTTAAATTACTCATCCAAAATGTGATGAGACTGAAGAAAAACGCTGCGATAGTAGGCACGATGAGTGGTGGTGCGTGTACTTATAAATATGAAATCCTGAATGAACGAGGAGTAACGACCTAGATTAGTGTTTTTTCACTTTCTTTACTTCAACTAGCTGAATTGCTTGTTGCGACATACTAACAACTGTAAACTGATAGCCATCTTCTACAATCGACTCGCCTTCTGTAATAGCAAAATTCGTATAAAGTACCCAACCAGCTAGCGTATAAACTAAATGATTGGCTAACTCTGTATTTAGTAATTCATCGACCTCACTTAACGACGTATCACCTGGAATCATGTAATGATCGGGCGCTAAATGACGAATTTGCCCTGCTTCATTAAGACCATCTAAATCACCGACAATGACTTCCAGTATATCTTCCAATGTAACTATACCGCTAGTCCCACCGTACTCATCAGTGACAACGGCAAAATTTTGTTGTTGTTGACGCATCTGCTGTAAGACATCTTGTAAATGCGTCCCCTCAAAAATTTTCATGGCATCGATCATCAGTGACGCCACTGTTCTTTCAAAAATGTTTTGATCGTTCGCCATTTGTGAAATAATTGTTTTAGCATGTAAGATACCTTGCACGTCATCTTTATCATTGTTGCTAACTACTAAATAATTATCAAATGGATGAATTTTAAACATTTCGATTAACTCTTGAATCGTTTGTTCCGCATTAATTGCTTCTACTTCTTTTCGAGGAATCATAATTTCTTGAACCTGCAAATCATCTAATTTAAAGATGTTTTGTACGTATTGATATTCCATCGGATTTACAATACCTTGACGATAACTGTCATTTAAAATAATTTTCAATTCAGTCGGTGTTACACCATTATCTATCTCTGCATTACGTTTCACACCAAAAAGACGTGCAATCATATTTGCTGACTCATTCAATAACCAGTTAAATGGATACATAGCATAATACCAGATTATTAGCGGACGTGCGACAAATAATGCCGTTTTGTCTGCAGCTTGAATCGAGAGTGTTTTAGGTGCTAATTCACCTACAACAACGTTAACATATGTAATCATTAAAAATGAAATCGCTACAGTGACTGGTCGTTCTATCGTGGCATTCAAAGGTAAGATATCAAATAAGGGTTGCAACCATTTATGCATGGTCGCTTCTCCTAACCAACCAATTGCTAATGCTGCTAGTGTATTGCCTAACTGACAAGCAGCAAGGTAATCATTCATCCGTGAAGTGATAATTTTAACATATTTCGCATTTTTATTACCTGATTCTTCTAACTCACGCACTTTTGTAGGCTTTAAAGCAACAATAGCAAACTCGGCAGCAACAAAAAAACCTGTAATTAAAATCAAAACAATCACTAGAATAGAATTGATAATATCCATGATAAATAGCCTTCTTTCAATTATATTAAATTACTGCTATTTTACTTGAGCAAATCAGATAGATAAAGATACACGCCATCTTCTTCATTTGAATAAGGGTTAACATCCGTTGCTAATGCTTTAATTTCTGGCACTGCATTTTGCATAGCAACAGCATTTCCTGCTAACTCAAACATTGGTACATCATTGTAGCTATCACCAAACACCAAAATATTTTCTGGTTTTAAGTGATAATGGTTAAGAACATATCGAATACCCGATGCTTTAGAGATATTTTCTACAATCACTTCAATATTGTTAAGCGATGATGAAAAATTAGCAAAAGGTTGCACTTTTCCTAACGCTGTTAGTCCTTCGTTAAAACGTTCGATTTCTTCCGGATCTCCGTTATAAAAATAAATTTTAGCGATATCATCATGTTCTGAAGCCTCAATCCAATCAATGACGCCATCTTTCATTGCATTTTCACGCGATAAAAATTCACCATCTTCAACTGAAGCCGGTTGCCCGCTCAGTACATGTTGACGTACCCATTGTTCATCTTCTTTATAAATGCGACGTTTTCCAGCGATTGGGTTTAATTCATAATACATATTCACCTCACGCGAACGATCAACGAGTTCATTAACAAGCTCTTTTGTTAACGCGTTTTTTTCTACAAGTTTACCATCTAAATAAACTGCCATCCCATTGGTTGTTACCATTCCTGTTGGTTCAAATGGAATTGGAAAAGCCCCTTTCATCTCTTCAATCGTACGACCCGTACAGATAAAAACATGGTATCCTCGCTCTTTTAATGCCATTAAATAGTTTAACGAACGCTCGCTTGCTGTATTTTCATTGTTTAATAATGTACCATCTAGATCGACAAAAATCACTTTAATTTTTTCTATATTCATTTATACTCACCCTTCTGTAATTAATTACTGTCTTATTAGAATAACACAAATAGTACACGGATGATTCAACGTCTTATTTTTCTTCACTAAGATACGATTATCTTTCATTATTCATCCATAATTTAACAAAAAAACAGCACGTTGACTTTAAAGTCAACATACTGTTTTTGCTTACTTATTTTCCGGCTGTGACTGGTTTCTTCCATAATCCGAGGATAATAGCTGAAACGACAGAACCGATTAACACAGCTAAGACAAACAACCATGGATGGTTTGCTAATGCTGCTAATATAAAACCACCGTGTGGTGCTGGGAAGTTAATCGCCCATACTTGTGTTAAACCACCCGCAATTGCGGCACCAATAACACTTGAAACAATCACGCGGATTGGATCAGCTGCTGCAAATGGAATCGCACCTTCTGTAATAAAGGTTGCACCTAATACATAGTTTGAAATACCTGCTTTACGTTCTTCGCTTGTGAATTTATTTTTAAAGAATGTTGAAGCTAAAGCTGTTGCAAATGGAGGTACCATACCACCAGCCATTACAGCCGCCATCATTAAACCGTTTGTGTTACCACTTGTTGTAAAGACACCAATTGAGAAGGCATAGGCTACTTTGTTAAATGGACCACCCATATCAATTGCCATCATTCCACCGAGAACAACGCCTAGTAAAATTGCGTTCCCCGTTCCCATTGTATCTAACCACGTTGTTAATATTTTATTTAAACCACCGAATAATGGATCGAAGAGATAGTACATGATCCCACCAGTGATAAGGAGACCAAAAATTGGATAAAGTAACATGGGTTTCACACCATCTAATACTTTTGGTAAGTGAACAAAAGCTTTACGTAACATTAAAACAACATAACCGGCAAGGAAACCTGCAGCTAATGCACCTAGGAAACCTGCGTTAGCATGTACTGCCATCAAACCACCGACCATACCAGGCATTAAACCAGGACGATCAGCAATACTCATCGCAATAAAACCAGCTAAAATAGGCATTAAGAAGAGGAATGCACCTGTTTCTCCACCTGAAATTGTTGAAAGTAATTTATAAATAGTGTTGTCTGTTCCAAAATTATTTTCGAAGATAAACGATAGTGCGAGTAGAATACCGCCACCGATAACGAATGGCAACATATGTGAAATCCCATTCATTAAATCTTTATAGATACGGCTACCGATTGATTCATCATTTTCTTTTGAGTTGCTTGTTTCTGTTGATCCGCTACCGTGGAATATCGGTGCATCACCCACAGAAGCACGTGTCACTAATTCTTCCGCTTTACGGAAACCATCAGTTACCGGACGTTTCAATAATGGTTTACCATCAAAACGGTCCATTTCAACTTTTTTATCAGCTGCAATAATAACACCATCTGCACGCGCAATTTCTTCAGCAGTTAACACATTTTTAGCGCCTTCAGAGCCGTTTGTCTCAACGCGTATTTCAATACCTAATTCTGCCCCTTTTTTAAGCAAAGCATCTTCAGACATATAAGTATGAGCAATACCATTTGGACAAGCTGTAACTGCAACAACAAATTTACTTGCTTTTGCTTTTTCTACAGTTGGTGCGGCTGGTGCTTCTTGTTCTGCTTGTTTTGCATCAAACAAAGCAACGACTTCTTCAGGTGTTGTTGTCGCTTCTAATTTTTCAATGAAATCAGCGTCGATTAATAAACGCGATAATGCTGCAATCGTTTGTAAATGTAGATCCGCACCACTCGCAGGTGCTGCTATCATGAAGAACAGTCGTGCAGGTGCGCCATCAAGTGAGTCAAAATCTACACCTGTTTTACTTTTACCGAATACAACTGTCGGTTGAGAAACTGCTTCTGTTTTAGCATGTGGCATCGCAACGCCTTCACCGATACCTGTACTAGTTTGTGCCTCTCGTTCTAAAATCATTTTTTTGAATAAAACAACATCATCAATACGTCCTGCTTTGTCTAAACTGGCAATTAATTCATCCAATGCTGCTTCTTTCGTTGTTGCTGTCATATCCATCACCATTACTTGTGGTAACATTAATTCTGAAATTTTCATTCTATTTCCCTCCTTTTACTTCTGTTACATTCACTGTCGGAATCAAAGCATCGATTTCTTCACGGGTAGCAATATCGTAAGAGAACGCTGTAGCACTACCAGTTGCTACACCTGTTTGGAAAGCTTTCAATAGATCACCTGACTGTACATAAGCACCTACAAAACCACCAATCATTGAATCACCCGCACCGACTGAGTTTTTGACTGTTCCCACTGGCACATTACTTTCAAAAATACCTTCATTAGTAATGAAAACCGCGCCGTCTCCCGCCATTGATACCAATACGTTTTTAGCGCCTCGTTCTAACAATTTATGACCGTACTTAATAATGTCTGCTTTTGTTTTTAATTCCACATTAAACAAATCTGCTAGCTCATGATGATTCGGTTTTACTAATAACGGATGGTGAGCTAACGCACGTTCTAATGCTTCCCCCGTTGTATCAATCACAAATTCAGCTTTTACTTCTTGGCACATCGCAATAATTTTTTCATAAAAATCATTACCTAATGCTGGTGGTACGCTACCTGATAAGATAACAATATCTCCTGCTTGTAAGTTCTTAATTTGAGCAAAAAAACGTGCTGCTTCTTCTGCCGTAATCGCTGGTCCTTGACCATTTATTTCAGTTTCTTCAGTTGCTTTAAGTTTTACATTAATTCGCGTATCATCTGCAATTTGAACAAATTCATTCGCAATTCCAAAATCATTCAATGTTTGTTTGATAAATTCACCTGTGAACCCACCTAAAAATCCTAATGCATGATTTTCCACGTTTAATGCATTCAATACACGTGACACATTAATACCTTTACCACCAGGTAATTTAATATCATTGCTCATGCGATTAACTTCACCCATTTTTAAATCGTTGACTTCGACAATATAATCAATTGCCGGATTAAGAGTAACAGTATAAATCATAATTATCCCTCGATTATTGTTATTTTTTGCGATAAACGTGCACGTTCATCAGCTGTTAACTGATTCGTGATAAGGGTCGCATCCCCACTATCACATATTTTTGAAAAGAAACTACGGTTAATTTTACTGCTATCTGCTAGAATATAAGCAATATTTGCCAAATTAATACCTAAACGTTTAATTTGAGCTTCATCTGGATCAGGTGTTGTATAACCTTTTTCTGTATCAATGCCGTTAGCTCCAATAAACGCTCGATCAAAATGATAACCTTGGATTGTTTCAGAAGCTATCGCTCCAACAGCTGCCAAAGTACTCATTTTTACTTTTCCACCAATCGTATACGTTGTAATGTTACGTTTCGCTAACGCTAACGAATGTGGTAAGCCATTGGTAACCACTGTAACATTTTCAGCGGTAATAAAATGAATCATCGCCAGCGTTGTGGTACCTGCATCAATATAAATACATTCATCATTTTTAATCAGGCAAGCGGCTTCTTGAGCAATACGTAATTTTTGACTGACCTGTTTATCAGCTTTCTCAATCATATCTAATTCTTTCTGCGGTTCGTAAAAACGGGTAGCACCACCGTGAATGCGTTTCAGTAACGTTTTTTCTTCCAATTCACTTAAATCTCTACGAATGGTCGATTCAGAAGCTCCTAATGCAGTTACAAGTTCATTTAATTTCACAATCCCTTGTTGTTCGATTAAGGCAATGATTCGTTGGTGTCTTTCTTCTGTTAACATAATATCCCTCCGCTCGCTTTTATTCTAACACAAGAACAGTCAAAAACAAGTATTTTCTTCCAAAAACAGTCATATAATTGAAAACGTTATCATTATTGACATATTTAGATTTCAAACTAAAAAAAGCCGCACTTCTTTTCTAATGATAATTCGTTCATTAACAGTCAAAAAAACCGTCTATTAGCTTTTTACTCTAATAGACGGCTTTATTTAAAAGTCTTTCTTTTCTACTTTATCTGAGTCTGTCAAAACAAATTCTGTATATACTTCTTGATAACTTCTCCAAAAATCAGAATTCATTTGTGATGATTTATTAGCAATGAGCGCTTCAGCCAATTCAGATGCCAAAATAATCATTTCCTCACCTCCACGTAAAGCTATTTACTTTATTAAATATATGATACAATTAATTATCAGAATAGTCAATCTTTCACTCGAGTTTCATTTAAGCAGCTACCCTAATTAGTTAATTCCTAAGGAGGTCATACTTATATATGAAAAACATTATCACTTTGCAATTGTTAAAAACAGGTATCACTCTTTTTTGTTTGCTCTTAGCTAACGGTTTGACCAATTTTGCTATCAGCCTCGAATTTCTTAAACGAACAGGCAGTAGTATGAGCTTTGGTCTTGGATTAGTAATTGGGCCGCTCACTGGTTTACTTGTTGCAAGCGTTCTATTGAAAGTGATTGATCATTATCCAAAAAAAAACTGGCTTTACTTGGGATAACAGGCATTGCCCTTAGCGCACTGCTCTTTACTTTATTACTTTATTTTACTGCTCTGCCTTTTACACTCATCGCTATTTTTCACTTGGGAAATACGGGGATTTTCATTAGAATGTTTAACTTATCCTTTCTCGCTAGCAACCTCGCCCTTGTTGGTGAAAAAAACCTTGAAAAAGCGAGCGCTGTCGAGCAAGGAACATTTTCACTACTCGTCATTGTTCAACCTGCCCTCGCAGCCTTTTTATGGAATTTTTATGGGATAAAGTTATTGTCTCTCTTCGCTTTTTTATTAACTTTACTCCCTTTTTTACTCATTCTTAGTATGAATTTTTCTCGCTTCGTTCAACCAAAAAAATCAACAGTCTCCGCTACTAATAGCTTTTCTAACAGTTTTAAATTATTGTTTCACCAAACCGTTATTACCAATGTCTTTTGGTTAATGCTTATCTTCAGTTTTTTTATGGCTGGTTATCAAGTATTGTACCCTTTTCTTCTATTGGAACATTATCAAATTCATCCCCTCACATTTGGTATAATCACCTCTATCATAGGAATTGTTGCTGTTTTCGGCAGTATTTTACCTTTTTTTACTCATTCACGCCATTCGCTCAAATTAATTAAATCTGCTCTTATCATTTTTGGTTTTGCCTTTCTTCTACTCGGTAGTTTTTTATTTTTATCCTCTTCCATCACTTTCACTTTAATCAGTTTTATTATTATAGGCTCATTACTGTCATTTATAAACAGTATTATTGAACCGCTATCATATGCCTATGTTCAACGACATGCTGTTCAAGAGACAATTGGCGCTTTAACAACTGTTTACTATACGCTCTTAGAATTAATGATTCCGATTGGAACACTTCTAGCCAGTACTCTCATTCTTTATTTCACTGATTATTTTGTTTTTATTTTATTTGGCGTTTTTATTTTAACTCTTATTCTAATTTTAAATAGAAAGGATAAAAATAATGAAAAATAAACCTTTACTCCTAAATCAAATCATTGGAAAGCGTAATTTAGCTGATAATAAAAAAGATTTGGATTTCAAAAACAACATACTCACTATCTTTAAAAGCCGTCTAGAAACCGCTACTTTCAACTGACCTCTCTCAAGATATTTCATCTTTTTTTAACAGCTAATAAAAAAATAAGCGTGCCTCCTCTAATAAAAAAGGAGACACGCCTATTTTTAATATGATTGAATTAAACAGTTGTAAACGTCCGAGCATTGTGACGAGTATGTGCAATAAGCCATTTGACAACCATTCGTTCAATGTCATCGAACTGCTCAAAGAAACCGTGATCGGCACCTTCTATAATAACCATACGTGAGCCTTCTGGTAAAATATCTTTCACACGTTCGCTACTCTGTTTAAGTACCTTTTCTTCTGCTTGTGTCCCATGAATAATTAGAACAGGCATTTTCACATCACGCCATAATTTATCTTGATTAACATTTTCGAATGTATCGACGAGTGATTGACTGACGCACATTTTTTCACGCCAAGGATCGTTTGGTAAAATTTCGTAGTAAAAACCTTTTGCCTCCAATGATGCTTTCTGCTCATCATCCAACTGAGATATTTCTTTAAAGGGAACAGAACCCGTAACAGGTCCTGTCAAAACCACCGCCAACACATCATCATCAAGTGCATTTAAAGTCACTAAACCGCCTAAACTATGACCATATAACATTAACTTTCGATAACCTCGTGAACGTGTAAATCGTTTCGCTGCTTCTAAATCTGCTATAAATTGATTTAAGGTAATGACAGCATCTGGAGATTCGCCACATCCACCAAAATCAAACGTGAGAACAGTAAAACCTAATTGATTATAACGTTCCGCAATACGTGTAAAGCGATTGCTTGATGTTTTATTTGAAACAAAACCATGCGATAAAATAACCGCTGTATCATTGACACCTTGATACCAATAACCGATTAATTTTGATTGATTTGCTGTTGTGAAAGTGACTTTTTCCATCTGCTATTCCTTTCTGTTGCTATAAAAGCTAACTTTTTTATGTTGTGATGCAAATAATCCAAATCCAACAATAACAAATACTGATGCTAACAATACGTATAATACTGATACCCATGAGCCTGTAACATCATGTAAAAGTCCAAATAATGTTGGCCCCATAGCGGCAAACAGATAACCGACAGCTTGTGACATACCCGCTAAGTCAGACGCCTCACGCACAGTATCTGTTTTTAAATTGTATAACATCATTGATAATCCGAAGGTAAGTCCACCGGCTATACCAATCGCGATTGCTGAGATCCATACAAAAGTGAAACTCTGTTGTGAGATGCTGTAAATCAATCCACTGAACCCGATGAAGAAGGCACCCCCACCAATCCAAACCAAACTACTTTGGTTTTTTAAGCGGTCAGATAATAGTGCAACACCAAATGATGCAGGTAGTTGAGCCATTTGTACAACAAACAATACCCATCCTGCTGTTGCTGGATCCATACCATTATTGCTGAGCATTGTTGGTAACCATGCCACCATACTGTAAAATGAGAGTGACTGAATCCCGAAGAAGACGGTCACTGACCATGCCAATGGATTTTTCCACATATTGACTTTAACAGCTGGCGTTGTCTCTGTTTTCAAAGCAACTTTCGGTGCTTCTGGTTTTAAGAGCATTTGTGGTATCCATAAAACCAATGCTGCGAACGCTACAAGCGCCCATATTCCGGCTGTCATCTTCCATCCTAAACCAAGACCTGCAGATACAGGAACACTTGTACCTGATGCGATAGCGGCTGTAATATTCATAAATAATGTATATAATCCAGTCATATATCCGATACGTAATGGAAAATCCATTTTGATTAGCGCTGGCAATAACACATTTGCAAACGCAATCGACATTCCTACAAAAAATGTTCCAATTAAAAAGATATTTACTCCGCCAAATAAACGGACAATACTAGCAATTAGTAAAAATACGATGGATAAGAACAATACTTTTTTCATACCAAAACGATTACCAATGCGTGATATAAACGGTGAAATAATCGCAAATGCTAATACAGGTAATGTTGTAATTAAACCAGCAACAGTTGCCGAAATATTTAAATCCGCTTTAATTTCATTTGTTAGTGGACCCAAAAGCGTGATGGGTGCTCTTAAGTTCATTGCCAAAACAAAAATTGCTAATAACAGCAAATATTGTTTCGGCTGGTTTTTGATTGACTCTTTCATTTTAAACCTTCCAATCTGAGAGTGAATTCACAATATAAGTCGGTTGTTTCTCAACCGTTTCTAAATCAGCTCGTTGTGTGAAGCCTGATAAAACTAAGAGAGTATCGATGTCACTGTTGATGCCCGCTGAAATATCCGTTAAATAATTGTCACCCACCATTAAAACTTCGTCTTTTGTCAGTTTTAATCGGTCTAACGCTAGATGCATCAATGTTGGAAATGGTTTACCTATAAATGTAGGTTCCTGACTCGTTGCTGTTGCTACAAAAGCAGTTAGAGCACCGTTTCCTGGCATTAAACCTATTTCCATCGGCAGCGCCTTGTCAGGATTAGTTGAGATAAATAACGCACCTTTAGCAATCGCTAATGTTGCATGTGCCAATTCTTTATAAGTAACTTCTGGATTCATTCCAATAATGACAACATCCGGTTGTTCCTCAGTTTGTTGATAGCCTGCCGCTTCTAATTCCTTGAACAAACCAGCTTGTCCAATCGTGTACATCGCTTTTCCACAACCTTGTTCATTTAAATAATGAACGGTTGCTTGTGATGATGTCACCACATCTTTTGCTTCTGCTGGAATGCCCATTTTTTGCAAACGTTCTGCCACTTGTTGTGGTGATGTTGTTGAGTTGTTTGTCACAAAAACATAAGGAATACCTTTATCTGCTAAATGATTAACCATTGTTACAGCTTCTGGTATTGGTTTGCCTCCATGATAAATTGTGCCGTCTAAATCAAATAAATATGCCTTATACTCTGTCATTGCTCTCAACATCTCCTTGTTTAGTATCCGTAACTTCTTCGACTGAATGACTTGTTATTTCTGTCGGTTGCTCTAATTGAGTTTCTGCAACACCTTCGGTTGGTAATGCTGGTGCCATTGACATCGGTAACTTTTTCAAAACAAAGTACGCACAACCAAAATTACAATACTCATACAAATAATCATTTAACGTACTGATACGCGCATCAAAATTAGCTTTTTTGTTACTATCTTCAAAAAAACCTTTTAAACGCAACTTCTCAAAACCCCAATCACCCACGATATAATCGTATTTTTTCAGGACTTCGCTATATCGCTCGAAAAATATTTCTTCTTGAAAACCTTCACGATAGTCACGTGCAATCTCGTAAGGTTGACCATTAATCATCAACATCTTTTCTACCTCTTTTCATTCAATAAATTTTCTTCTACTATATTTCTAATGAACTGTTCGCTTTTCAATGAAACGTCGAGTTCTTTTATGACTGGAAAAAGCGGCGCAAAAATAAAAGTATCTGTCGTTGCTACCTTATATATTTTATCACGTATTATAGGTGTATTATCCCATAAAACGTAACCTTTTTTGTCAAATGTAATACGAGGGAATAAAATTTGACCAAAGACCTCACCTCTAAAGCCGTAACCTCTCAACGGGTAGTCTCGTAAACTATCGGCTTGTTCCATTATTTTCCTTGCTAAAAAAATTAATTGATTGCCTGTTAAACTTAGTACAAAAGGGTTTAACGGATGAGGTAAACATTGATGTATATCAAAACGAGTAATATCGCCTCGAGGTAAATCGGTTAAATAGATTCCCGCGTTCACTAAAAATGTATCTGCCTCTACCGCTTCACATATACTCTGATTCACAAAAGCAGACAGTTCACTTTCCTCATACCAACTATGAGTAAGTTCATGCGGCCGTGTCGCAACAACCTGACTCAATAATTGTTTGCCTGTTTCAAAAAACAATTGTGTTTGCAGATGATCTTTTGTGGTAGCTACTAGGTTATCTACTTTATGTGCAATTGCCTCTTTAGACACAATCGTTTCAGAGTTGAAGTTTAATGTTACTTCCCCAACATATTCCCCATAACGACCACAAGCTGCTAACAAAACACCATTAACAAACTTTCCCTCTTCAAGTAAATGATGTGTATGTGAACCAAGAATTAATGTAATTTCAGGATAACGTTCAGCAATTTTTTCGTCCATTGGTAAACCAAGATGGGATAGGAGAATAATCGTTGACACATCTTCTGGTAAACTGGCTAACACGCGTTCTAACGCAGCAATGGGTTCTTCCGTTTCCCAATCAAGTAAATCATAAAATTGTGAAAAAATAACGGTTAAGGCTATTACAGCGATTTTCTCATTGTCACGTTCATAAATAACAAAATCTTTAAAAGGACTCATTGTATTTTGAATATTGGCGCACAACACATCCCCTGTGTAGTCATCATAAAGATGCTGTAATTGTTCTTTAGATAATGTTGTGCCTTCATTATTACCAATTGTAACTGCATCATATGGAATATGATTTAAGAGGCTTGTATTCGCTTGTCCTGCAGTTGCTTCAGTTAAAGGATGCACACGATCAATAAAATCACCAATATCAAAAAAGAGCGCTTTATCGTCAGTCGCTTTCTTCTCCTGTAAAAAACGTTCTATTTTAGGCCAATTTTCCAAGTGGCTATGTATATCATTGGTATGATAAATTTTTAATTGCACGCATCTTCCCCCTTCAAACAACTTGTCTATTAATGAGTATGAAAACTTTGAGTTTGTTTATTTACTATATTTTAACCTACTTTGTTAAAAAAGGCATCTTTTAATTCCTTGCTTTTTAGTCGGATTAATAAAATCCATACAATTATTAAAATTAGATGATAAATTTCTCATTTTTTTCACATTTAGCATTGCATTTTTTAAATTTAAGCCTATAATTATGATTGTTATTAAAATATATCGTAAGGAGGCGCTCAAATGTCGCCACATTATTCATCAGTCGTTCTACGCTTTTTTGTTCAACTTGCTATCTTTATTATTATCAGTGTAGTCGGGTTTTATCTTTGTGATTGGTTAATCAGCAGATTTCTACCTAATCATCACTGGGCGACATTCGCACGTCTCGTAGCAGGCTGTATTATTTTCACTTATGCCCTCTCATTTAATCAAAAATTATGTTATGCAAAAATGAGCCGTCGCCAACGTGAAGACGCTAAATAATTGTCTTTTAAATTTTTCCAACGTAATGTATCACACTTAAATTAAACAGCATCGCCTAAATTCGTAAGTGAATTTAAGCGGTGCTGTTTTTTTATAGCCTTAATCGTTCACTTAGAACTATTATCTTTACTTTAAATAAATTTTCTTGAAATCAATAATATCTTTTTTAGAAAAACCAATCACTTCAGAAAGATAATTTTCAACTGAACCAAACGTATTATCCATTGTTTCTAATGCATTGAGGATATACGCCCCATTTACTTCCAATCCACGTTTTATTGCTTGTGCAACGACTGGTTCTAATGAAGTAGTTGCTAATATCTGCGACATCATTCGCTCATTCTCAACCGCACGACCTGGGTTGCTAAGTAAATAATCACGTAAAATCGTTTTATTGTCCACTGCTAAGGTTTTAAGTACTAATGCTGCTGCAAAGCCCGTACGATCTTTTCCAGCCGCACAATGCCAATATGTCGCCGTGTCTGGTGTTGCTAACAAATCGTGCATAAATGCGCGATATCCTGTTTGCGCCGATTCATCTGTTACCAAGCGACGGTTGATATTCAATAAGTAGTCATTGGATTCTGGTGCTTTAGCTACTTCTGCAATGATATCCTCAAGACTTGCACCATGACCTAAGTCCGTCATTACGGCGATGTGAATATCTTCAACACCCTCAATTTTTTGATTAGGTAACTCCGAAATCTCAGCTAACGTTCTAAAATCAACCACACGTCGTATATTAAGCGTATCATGGATCATCACTTTGTCATGATTTGTTACAGCATTTAAGGCTGCACCACGTATCAATCGATGCGGCTTAATCACACGATTTTCAGTTGTTAAATAATTGCCTAGATCTCTCACATTGACTGCACCTTCTAATTCTATAAACGGATTGTGTAAATTCTTCATCATTTTCATAGTCATTATTCTCCTTCATCAAATAAATTTAACTGACGGTTAGCAAGTCCTTCGTAGTGCAAACCACTTATTTTTTGCAAACTTAAACCATTGTCAGCTGCATCACCACCTGAGTTGTTATTGAAAACAATGTACAATGGCACTTTTATCTCTAAGCTTTTCTTCTGAATATCTACTAACTCAGCTTCTGAATAACGATACAAAGTTCTCACTTCACGCCATTCATCACCATCTGTTCTTTTAGCCTGTACCCACCCTGCTTCATTACGACCATGTAGACGAATAAAGGCTTTTGAAGCAGTCACACGATTGATATAAGGCACTGTACTTTCTCCTACCTGTGGTTGATCAACGATTGTGTGTATATAACGCTGCTGTTCTAAAAAATGAAACATCTCTGCTTGTACAAGTTTGTCATACCAACTTGCATGTCTAAACTCGATTGCAACTTCGACAGGGAGCCATGCTCTTATTTTTTTTAAGTAGGCAATATTCTTAGCCGAACAGGTGAAATAAGGTGGAAATTGAAACAGAATAAATGCGAGTTTATTCGCTTTAGTCATTGGTTCAAACGCTTCCATAAAAGATGCAAACACTTCTTTTTGTTGACTTTCATCTAATTGATCGACATCAGTAACATCATGCAAAGTCATTTGACGATTAGCTTTGACAATAAACTCAAATGTTGTCGGAGTACGTTGAACCCAACGTTCGACCGATGAAACACGTGGTATCGCGTAAAAAGATGTATCAACTTCAACAACTGGAAAATAGGCTGCATAATCTTCTAGCTGTTGACGCTGAGGTCCATGATACACGCGTGGGTGGTCTGTCCAACCAGTCAATCCTATTTTCCACATCATTATTCGACTCCTTCTAGTTCTGTCTTCTCTATCATATCGTTACATTTAACTGGTTGCAAAGATTTCTCTGCCATCCTGCTGATTTGTTTACTTTACTCTTAAAAAGAGAAAAAACACTCTGATAAAAATATCAGAATGTTTCTCTTATTAATGCATGAGGTTGATTTACTTTTATATTCTCTAGTAAATCTCACCAAAACTTGTGGAATTTCAAAAATATCATTTTGTTAAAAAACAACAAACTCTTATTTTTTCCAATTTATTCAGAGCTAGACGTTTGTGTTTACTTTTATCTCCAGTAAAAACAAACAACTCTTTTTAAATTTCAAAAATATCATTTTGTTAAAAAAACAAACTTTTATTTTTTCCAATTTATTCAGAGCTAGACGTTTGTGTTTACTTTTATCATACAATTAAATTAAGTGCCAATGCGCCACCTAATCCTACAATTGAAATCACAGTTTCCAGAGCTGTCCAAGTTGCAAACGTCTCTTTAATTGACAGATTAAAGTACTCTTTAAACATCCAGAAACCTGCATCATTAACATGTGAAGCAATTAAGCTTCCCGCTCCAGTTGCAATAACCATTAAGGCTGGATTTGTTCCAGTAGCTGCCATCAATGGAACTACCAATCCTGCTGCTGTTAAAGCCGCAACAGTTGCTGATCCTAGACAAATACGTAAAACAGCTGCAATCAACCATGCTAAAATAATTGGTGATAAACTTGAATCTGTAAACATTTTAGCAACGTAGTCACCAACGCCACCCTCTACAAGTACTTGTTTAAAAGCACCACCACCACCGATAATAAGTAACATCATTGCAATTTGTTGAATTGCTTTTGACATTGAATTCATAAGCTCTTTCATCGGAATCTTACGGGCAATTCCCATGCTATAAATCGCGAATAACAAGGATAACAACATTGCCATACCTGGTGTACCGATGAAAGCAATCGCTTCATCTACTTTAATATTACTACTGAAAGTTAGTGACTCTTTAAGTAACTCGTAGACCGTTGCAATAGCCATTAAAATAACTGGAAATAACGCAGTTAATGTACTTATACCAAATCCCGGTGTTTCTTTAAGTTCGAATTTTTTTTGTTCGCCTAAAGCAGCAATGTTACCTGTTCGAGCAAATGCATCTGGTACAATTTTTTTTGCGAATTTAGTATAAAGTGGCCCTGCAATTAAAGCGGTTGGAATCGCAATAATCATGCCGTATAAAATTACCATACCAATATTTGCTTTGTAAATTAACGCAATCGCTGTTGGTGCTGGGTGTGGAGGTAAAAATCCATGTGTTACAGATAAAGCTGCCGCCATTGGAATCCCTAAGTATAAAATCGAAATCCCCAATTCACTTGCAATTGTAAAAATAATTGGAATTAAAAGTACTAAACCTACTTCAAAGAAGAGTGCAATACCAATAATGAATGAGGCAATGAGAACAGCAATTTGTATTTTTTTACGCCCAAATTTATTAATTAAAGTAACCGATATACGATAAGCGCCACCTGAATCTGCCACTAGCTTACCAAGTACGGCTCCAAAACCAAATACAAGGGCTAAATGACCTAATTGACTACCGATCCCTGCTTCAACCACACCAATAATTTTATTCATAGGAATACCTAATGCAATCCCTACACCTATTGCTACTATCACTAATGATACAAATGTGTTCAGTTTAAATTGAATAATGAGTAATAATAAAACGATAATTCCGATTCCGACAATAACTAACTCCATTTATTCCGCCCCCCCTAACTATAATGTATATTTACGTTGAAAATCAGCTAATGTTGCAAATTCTGTTTGTAATAATCGTGTTGTTCGAATAAAGATAGGAAAAAGTTCACGGTAAGCCTCGAAATGTGCCTTATTTGGAATATGAGTATGTGTCACACCAACCATAGACGATACCGATTCTAATGAATTGACTAAATCCAGTTCTTCCATTGCGAGCACTGCTGCTCCTAAACACGAACTTTCAAAGCTTTCAGGGATAACCACCTCTTGTTCAAAAATATCAGCGAGCAACTGACGCCATAAACTAGAACGAGCGAAACCTCCCGTTGCATGAATACGTTTAGGTAATGGTGCAATTTCTTCTAATACTAGTAGCACACTGTATAAATTAAAAACAATCCCTTCAAGTGCCGCTCTAATCATGTGATCACGTGTATGTCTATGTGTTAAACCAATAAATGCCCCTTTTGCATCAGCATCCCATAATGGTGCACGTTCACCGCCTAAAAACGGATGAAAGATTAAACCATTTGACCCTGCCGCAATTTGACTTGCTTTTTCAGTTAAAAGATTGTAATTTTCACTATTTGTTAATGTGTCTGATGGATAGAGCTGATCGCGCACCCAACGAAATACAATCCCACCATTGTTTACAGCACCGCCAATTACCCATCGATCTTTTGTTAATGCGTAACAGAAAGTACGTCCTTTCGGATCAACACGTGGTTCATTAACAACCATTCGTACAGCACCACTTGTACCTATTGTTAGGGCTAATGTTTTGCCGTCAATCGCATTAACGCCAAGATTAGATAACACTCCATCGCTAGCACCTATAAAAAATGGCATTGATACAGGTAAGCCCATGACATGCGCATATTCCTTATCTAGCCCGGTAATTGAAACATTTGTTTCAACGACCTCTGACAGATAGCTAGGATCTATTTCTAATAAATCAAGTACACCTTCATCCCAATCTAACGTATGAATGTTGTACATTCCTGTTGCTGATGCAATTGACATATCAACTATACGACGTTTAAATAATCTCAAAAAAATGTATTCTTTAATCCCGATAAAATAACGCGCTTTTTTATATAGAGCTGGTTCATCGTTTTTCAACCATAATAACTTACTTAGAGGCGACATCGGATGTAAAGGTGTACCTGTTCGTTTGTATATTTCTATCCCGTTTAGTTCATCTTTAATATGTTGTGTCCAACGATGCGCTCGATTATCAGCCCATGTAATTGATTGTGTCACTAATTGTTCTTCTTTATCTAATAAAATCAAGCTATGCATTGCACTTGAGAATGAAACGCCTGCAATTCGACTTCTATTTACACCAGCGTCACGAACAATATTTGAGATAACGCTTACAACTGCAGTTAAAATTTCATCAGGATTTTGCTCTGCTTTATCTGGTTGATCTTGAATTAATGAATATAATTTATCTGATGTGGCTATCACTGTGCCATCTGTATCATAAAGCACACCTTTTGTACTTGTTGTACCGATGTCCATACCGATTACTAAATCTAACGCTGTCATTTTAACACCCCTTTATTCAATTGTCCTACTTCTTCCCAGTCATAGGACGTCATACGTCTATCTACAATAGAATGATAACGCTTACACGTTTATTTGTCAATACTATACTGAAAGAATGTTTTGTTTTCTGTCACATTCTATCAATCGCCTAAGGTGTTTAAATACTATTCATAATCAGTTTTTTATTGCAATAGAAAGCATATGAAAAAGAAGCAGTATCGGTAATTACACCAATACTACTTTATTTGAACTAACTTTAGTTACTGTATGCTACTTAGGATTTATTGCAAGGCTTTATTCAATGTGAAGCGCTGTTTTATTGTATTGTAAATGAGCTGCCATTTGTTTTTTTGCTTCTGTACCATCACCTTGTTTAATCGCCGAAACAATTGCAGCATGGGTTTTTATTGTTTCGTCTTTCAAATGACGATTAGTTAAATCAATAAACAATGAGATTGCTGTTTGAATAATCGGTATTAGTGATGGTACCACTAAATTCCGACTTGATTTAGCAATTAGCGTATGCAACTCAATATCTAATTCTTCATGATTGCAGTCATTTTGAATTAAATTTTCAATTGCAAGACATAGAGCCTCCATCTGTTCAATTTCTGAGACTGTTGCATGTTCAGCTGCCAATCGTGCAATTTCAGGCTCAATTATACTTCTCATTTCCATCAAATCTTGGCTCAGTTTTTTCTTATCCGCAATAAAACTTAACCCCAAAGGATCCTCCGAAATACCAGGTGTTTCAGATACAAAGGTTCCTGTACCTCGACGAATTTCTACGATATTACGCGCAGCCATAAGCTTAATAGCCTCACGAATAGTCCCACGCCCTACATTAAGTTCTGTCGCTAACTCGAACTCATTAGGTAATTTATCGCCAATGTTGTATTTTTGACTTTTAATTAATTCTTCTAAATTGTTAGCAACTACCTGCGCTAAAGGTTGTCTTGTTTTTTTTATTTCTTCAGTCATAGTTGTATCCTACTTTCACTTTATTTGCGTATATATCTTCTATTATAGCAGTATTCTTGAAAGATTAACGATGTACCTTATTGAGTATTTATGAAAAATAAAAAAGTTGAGATGCTTTAACATCTCAACTCAGACTATCTATACGTTAGTAACATGGACTTTTATTGTCATCAAATAAATTAGCTTTTAACTATTGGTGTCGCGTAAACAATATAACGGTCAGGAGCATCCCCAATAAATGAAAAGGGATAGCACGTGCTCAATGTCAACAGCTCTTCATCCATATCACGAATAACAGATAGATCATTTGCATCTACTATTTCAGTAGATTTAAGTTCATACTCATAGTTGCCATAAGGCATCTCAACTATAAAACGATCACCTTGTTTTAAATCACCTAACTTAGTAAAAACGGTATTTCTATGTCCTGAGAACAATATTTGTTTTTTTTGGCCAGGC
>NZ_JAFYUW010000111.1:0-15800 GCF_017549435.1 Brochothrix sp. | reverse complement strand
TTTGTGTTATAATACAATTTTTTATTGAGAGAATTGTCGGGTAGTGTTATGCTAAAAGAGGATAGTGTATGAATAAGGAGGATTTTCGATGTCAGTCGCTAAAATGATAGATCACACGTTATTAAAACCAGATGCAACACAGGAAGAAATTGAACAATTGATTAAAGAGGCAAAACAATACGATTTTGCATCAGTATGTATCAATGCTTCGTGGGTACAGTTGGCTGCTCAACAATTAAAAGAAACAGAGATAGATGTCTGTACGGTTGTCGGTTTTCCATTAGGAGCAACGACAACAGCAGTTAAAAAATATGAAGCTGAAGAAGCCTTAGAAAATGGCGCAAATGAAATCGATATGGTAATGAATATCGGAGCTTTAAAAAGTGGAAATGACGAATTAGTACAAGCAGAAATAGAAACAATCGCTATATTGGTACATCGTTATAATGGGTTGTTGAAGGTAATTCTTGAAACATCACTTTTGAGTGATGAGCAAATAGAACGTGCCTGTCAGTTAGCAGTCGCTGCTGGAACTGATTATGTTAAAACGTCAACAGGATTTAATGGGGACGGTGCAACAGTTGAAGCTGTTTCATTAATGAGACGCACAGTTGGTGAAAAAGTGGGGGTGAAAGCATCAGGTGGTATTCGTACCAAGGATGATTTGCAACGCATGATTGTTGCAGGTGCGAACCGCGTGGGTGCCAGCTCAAGTATCGAACTTATTCGTTAATACAAAAAAAGACCTCCCTTAGATTTTTCTAAAGGAGGTCTTTTTTTGTGAACTATTCTGTTGTTAGCTTTCGTTGTTCCATTTTGAAGACGAAATGATAGATAACACCGCTAATTAAAGCGAGGATAGCCATCACTACAAAAGTAGGGAAGTAACCAATACCTACTGAGATAGTTACCATTAAAGGTGCAATAACACGTCCAATTGTATTTCTAAGACCTGATGCACTAAAGTACATGGCACGATTATCAATCGGCGCAATGCGTGCAACAAAACTTTGTTGGAAACCAACGACCATTACTTCGGCTATACTGAATACAATCATAGCAATAATGAATTGCCACACCGAGATGGATGAGCCAAAAATGATTAATCCAACGGCATAAAAAATACAAGACAGTACAAACACAAGACCTTCTTTGTAGCGAGACATCCATTTTGTCACCGCGATAGCAGTCAATGCAACGATAAAACCGTTAATTGCTAAAGTAATAGCAAAGACTTGTTCAGCATTTAATGTCATTGTTAAGAAATTAACTGTAGTCGGTATCACTTCCTTAATATAAATCGGGAAGAGCATATCTATTTGCATGATTGTTTGCATTGTTAAAATACCAGCGATGATAAACATCAAGAAAAGTTTATCACGTAACACAACTTTATAGCTGGCAAATTGTTCCTTCAATACAGCGCCAATCGTTTGTTTTGGTGCTGGTTCTTTACCAAGGACTGAAGGCGCTGTTTCATGTGTTAACTTAACTAGTGCAAGCAATAAGATGCTTTCTAAGATGATGATCACAATTACAGACTGAACAGGATAATTGATGTATAAGACAGCACCTAGTAGAGGACCTACAACAACGGCAATATTAAGCATCGTGAAGAAAATCGAAAAGACATAGGCACGGTGTTTTTCAGGTACGACATCAGCAATCATTGCCTGTGCCGCAGGTTGATAAAAAGAACCTGCGATACTTACACCAGTAAAAGCAATTAAGACGAGCAAAGGTGAATTAATCAGAGAACTACGAGCAAAAGCAAATAAAACAAAGCACATGATTTCGCCACTAATTGCAACAATTAACATGCGTTTTCGACCAAATTTATCGGCTAAAAAACCGCCAAGCAATCCAGTGAAAGCAGTGATTAGTTGTGATGTAATCAGCAAAATTCCAGCGGTTGTCCGTCCAAGTGTTTCTGAAAAATAGAGTGTTAAAAAAGGGAATATCATCCAAAAAGAAATGTCTACAAAGGCTTCTCCGTAAAGTCTTACTTTTAGGTTGACATCCCATTCGCTATAGCGCATGGTCATCCTCCTAAAATAACAGGCTTGTATCATATAATAAATCAAGTCGTCATTAATTATTTTATGTAGAATTGAAGAGTCCGACTAATGTCGAACTCTTCATTCTTCTTACAAATTGTGTTTTTCACACAATATTTAGTGAGTCATATAAATTGTTTGCGTTTAAAGTAGCAACTTAAATTGCCCAGTCACCATTACGGAAGACAGGAACAACTGTCCCATCAGCTTGCACACCATCAATATCCATTTCGCCAGATCCAACCATGAAGTCAACATGAACAGGGCCTTGGTTAATACCTTCAGCTTCAAGTTCTGCAGTGGTCATATCTTTACCACCATCAATGTTAAAGGCATAAGCACTGCCGATTGCAAAGTGGTTCGCAGCGTTTTCATCAAATAATGTTGTATAGTATAGGACACCTGATTGTGAGATTGGTGAAGGATGTGGAACTAATGCCACTTCACCAATATATTTAGCAGCTTCATCTGAATCAATGAGGTGTTTTAAAACTTCTTCACCACGTTCAGCTGTTACTTCTGTAATACGGCCATCTTTAAAAGTTAGTTTGAAACCGTCAATGACAGTACCGCCATAACTTAAAGGTTTCGTACTGCTTACAACACCATTAACGGCTGTTTTTTCAGCAGCTGAAAAGACTTCTTCAGTTGGAAGGTTTGCTGTGAAACGAGTACCCGCAGCATTTTCACTGCCTGCAGCAACCCAAAGATGTTTTTTAGGCAATCCAACAGTTAAGTCTGTACCAGGAGCAGTGTAGTGAAGTGACTCAAAATGAAGGTCATTTAAAACAGCTGCTTTGTCAGTTAACGTTTTTTCGTGTGCATACCATGCACCGATATGATCCTCGTTATCTAAACGCATTGTTTTGAAAATTGCTTCCCAAAGGGCATCAATTTGCTCTTCTGGAGCTAAATCAGGAAAGACTTTGGCAGCCCAACCTTTTGTAGGTGCACCAAGTACTGTCCAAGCAATTTTATCCGATTGTGCTAATTGTAAGAAAGGTTGCATTACTTTACCAGTTGCTTTATTACCAGCAGCAATTTTCTTAGCATCAACACCATTTAATAAATCAGGGTCTTGGCCAGCGATTGAGATAAAACAAGCATTTTCATTTGCTAGTTCAATACGTTCGTTAGCATAATGAGTCGGCTCTTGTTCAAAGATAGAAAGTGGCGCATTGTCATATTTCATTCGAGCTAGAGTTGAGTCAACATACTTAACGATGACTTCACTAGCGCCGGCTTTATAAGCTTCAGCAGTAATCGCATGTGCAACATCGATGTTCTCGATGTTAACCGTCAAGTATACTTTTTGTTCAGGTTGTACGTTAACACCAACTTTTACAGCTAATTCAGCATATTTTTGTAATTTCTCGTTAAAATTTTTCATTATAAAATCCCCTTTTTAAATAAATTTTATTATGCGTCAACTGGTGTAAATACATTTAGGTGTGAAGGTAAAACTTCTAATTCCAATGGTAGATAATCATCGGGATCCCCATCAACATTTGACTTTAGAATACTTTCTTTTGAAGAAATAAAAACTTTATTCGATTTAAAGGCAATTAATCCGCCGTTTTGGCTAACTTGACCGCTAAATAGTTGTGGTAACAATTTAGTTCGTTCAATTACACTACTATCAGTGACGATAAATACATGGAATAAACCATCGTTTACCTCAGCTTCAGGCGCAAGTTTTTCAAAACCACCGACGGAGTTGGTAAGTGAGACAATGATGAGTTCAGATTCAACATTGTGAACTTCATCAGTTGTTTTCACTTCAAAATTGAATTTTTCTTTACGAGCATATGCTTTAGCGCCTTCAATAAAGTAGGCCATTGCCCCTAATTGTGTTTTTTGTTTAACACTCACGCGATCAACAGCTTCAGGTATACTACCGATTGCAACCACATTCATAAAATAGTGACTGTTAATTCGACCAATATCTAAAGGCGTTTCTTTTGCGGTTGCAAGCATTTTAATTGCTTGTTTAGGTTTTTTTGAAATTTTCAAAGCACGAGCTAAATCATTAACAGTACCTAAGGGTACAAGACCAAATGTAGGACGATGTTTTTGCTCTGCTAATCCGTTGATGGTTTCATTAAGAGTCCCATCACCACCCATTGCAATACAGGCATCGTAACCTTTCATGGCAGATTCTTTGGCGAACGTTGTAGCATCACCAGCTTTTTCAGTTAAACGAATGTCAACTCGATCAAAGCGTTTTAATAGTGTATCTTCAGCAAGCTTTAGGTATTTCTTTCCTTTTTCTTTTCCTGAAGAAGGATTGACAATAAGCATCGCAGTGGAAGTCATTTCATCACCTCATCATTATTTAAGTATATTTTTCTAGGCATTTACTTGTTCAACAATTTTTTCAACTAACGCATTAATTGCAGCAATATCTTCTTCGCCAGGATCTAAATCAACTTTTATACCTTCACCAGCAATTGTACCACCTTGTTCTTTAAAACGCGTTTGAATAAAATCAACAAGTAGGCAATAATCATCATAAAAAGTATCACCTGAACCAAAAGAAGCACATAATTTACCTGTAAAATCAACTTCTGACATTTCTTCATAAAAATCGACAAATTCATCTGGTACTTCACCAAAATCGTATGTATAAGCGCCTACAAGACATATATCGTAGTCAAGTAAATCTTCGGGAGAGACAGTGACACACTCTTCAATATCGACTTCAATTCCGTGTTTTTCTAAGACTTCACCAAACAAGTCTGCAATTTCTTCTGTGTTACCAGTCATACTGGCATAAACAATTTTAGCAGTCGTCATCGCCTATCACGCATCCTTATCTATAAATAGTAATCTGATGTTATTCTATCATATACCGTCTTAATGTTACACTATAAGTCTGATAATTAGCATTTTTTTTGACTGAAAAGTTAATAAATTCGTAAAAACGTTCGGGTTTTAGCGATAATTATTGAATATATAAGTTAGCTAGTTTTTTTCAGAAGTGAGAGATTGTAATGATTTTTGCATTAACCTTTAAAAAAGTAGTGTTTGTGTATATAATATAGTAGGAAAGCAATGAAAGGGTGAATGAAATGATTACACTTAAATCACCTCGTGAAATCGAAGCGATGCGTCGTTCCGGAGATTTATTAGCGAGTATACATTTAAAATTAAAAGATATCATTAAGCCTGGAATAACAACATTGGAAATAGATAAATTTGTTGAAAAAGAAATCCGCGCTGGCGGTGGTATTCCTGAGCAAATTGGTTTTGAAGGTTATGAATATGCAACATGTCAAAGTTTAAATGAAGAAATCTGTCATGGTTTTCCAACAAAAATACCATTAAAAGATGGAGATATATTAACTGTTGACACAGTCATTAATTTAAACGGTGCAATAAGCGATTCAGCATGGAGCTATTTAGTTGGTGAAGTGTCTGATGAAACAAAACATTTATATGAGGTAGCGTATGAAGCTCTCTATAAAGGAATTGAACAAGCGGTTATTGGTAATCGTATTGGTGATATTGGCCATGCGATACAGTCTTATGTTGCACCACAAGGTTTGAGTGTTGTGCGCGAATTCGTGGGTCATGGCGTTGGGCCTACAATGCATGAAGCACCAGATGTTCCAGCATATGGTTTAGCAGGTAAAGGCATGCGTTTGAAAGAGGGTATGGTTATTACAATTGAACCAATGATTAATACTGGGGACTGGCGTTCTAAAATGGGCTTAAATGGTTGGACAGCCACTACGATTGATGGTGGGTTAAGTTGTCAGTTTGAACATACACTTGCAATCACTAAAGAAGGACCTGTAATTTTAACAGATCAAGGCGAACGAAAATTATCATAAAAATGAAGCGAGGTTGAAAGGATGAATAAAATGATTACATTAAAATCACCAAGAGAAATTGAAGCAATGCGACGTTCAGGAGAACTATTAGCAAGTATCCACATTAAATTAAGAGATATGATTAAACCAGGCGTAACAACTTGGGAGATAGATAAATTTGTTGAAAAAGAAATCCGTGCAGGTGGCGGGATTCCTGAACAAATCGGCTTCGAAGGTTATGAATATGCGACATGTCAAAGTTTAAATGATGAAATTTGTCATGGTTTCCCAACGAAAAAACCATTGAAAGATGGTGATTTAATAACAGTTGATACTGTAATTAATTTGGACGGAGCAATGAGTGATTCAGCTTGGAGTTACTTAGTAGGTGAAGTATCTGATGAAACCAAAAGACTTTATGAGGTAACACATACAGCGTTATACAAAGGGATTGAACAAGCTGTTGTGGGAAATCGTATGGGAGATATTGGTCATGCAATTCAGTCTTACGTTGAACCTGAAGGTTTTAGCGTTGTGCGTGAGTTTATCGGACATGGCATTGGACCAACAATGCACGAAGCGCCAGAAGTGCCGCATTACGGTTTACCAGGTAAAGGCTTACGCTTAAAAGAAGGCATGGTTATTACGATTGAACCTATGGTAAACACGGGTGATTGGCGTTCGAAGATGGGTAAAAATGGCTGGACAGCGTCAACAATTGATGGTGGTTTAAGTTGCCAATTTGAACATACACTAGCTATTACTAAAGATGGCCCAGTAATATTAACAGATCAAGGCGAAAAACGCTAAAAATCCAGTTAATAAACGGTTCTTTGAAATGATAGTTAGGTGTTATTTTATAAAATAGAAGCCTTCTGATAAACGCAGAAGGCTTTGTTTTTATTTTTGAGCTATGGTGATTTTTCCAATTTCCTCAGCTAACATATTCAACTCGTTTGTGCTAAAAGTGGTTCGCTTAGTAACGAAGTGATACATATCGTAAAGATCTTCATAATCATCAAGATTGATAGTGCGATGAGCCATAACCTCGGCATTAATCATTTGTAACTTAGTTGTGATTTCTTTAAGCATAATCGTTACGTTTTCATGTGAAGGTGTTTCGAGAGACATAAGAACATCCTTTCCTTATAAACCAATTTAAAATGAATTGTATCATAAAAATATTTGAATTGACATGTTTTATTCGTCATAAGGATGGGAAAATAATCAAGAGAGAAGGTGAGAAATCATGAACAAAATAAAACTTTTCATACAATATTTTATTGCTAATTTTAAAAAAGTTGATATTAGTGCTGTTGGCGGTCAACTTGCGTATTTTTTCTTTTTATCATTATTTCCAATGCTGTTATTTTTATCAGCATTAATTTCATACTTACATATTGATCAGGACAGTGTTTATAAAATGTTAAAAGAAATTGTACCTCATGATATGTTTGCCCTTATTCAGGGGTTAGTTGATAGTTTGCTTAATCATCAAAGTGCAAGTTTATTATCAATTGGTATTTTAGGAACAATTTGGTCTGCATCGAATGGCGTCAATGCAATTGGCAAGGCACTGGACAGTGTTTATAGTACTGCAAAACGTCGTAATTTTTTTATTCAACGTGTGTTATCAATGTTCTTTATGATTTTTCTTTTTATTATGGTAGGATCAGTTGCGATAATAGGTGTTTTTGGTCGTCAAATCGGCTTATTTATTACTAAATTATTTAATTTAGATTTTAATATCTTTGAAAATTATAATATTATGCGTTGGAGTATCGTTATTTTTGTAATATTTACAGCATTAGTGCTATTATATCGTTTCTTGCCTAACCATAAAATTAAATTTAAGGAAACTATTATCGGAGCAGCGTTTACATCGATAGCTTGGATGATTTTCTCATATCTATTTTCAATTTTCATCGATAATTTTAGTAACTATTCGGCAATATATGGCAGTATTGGAGCAGTTATTATTTTAATGTTATGGTTTTATTTATCAGGAATTATTGTTATCATAGGTGGAATGATTAATGCGGCATATGCCACCTATATAAAAACGCAGTTATCTAAAAAAAGTGTATTAGAGACGCCCTATAAATAGAGCGTTTCACAGGAGGAACAATGATGAGAGAAAGTAAGACTGGACAATATAGTCTAGGACAAAAAATGACAGTTGTTATAAAGCGTATTGGAATTAATGGTGAAGGAATTGGGTATTTCAAAAATACAATTGTATTTATTAAAGGCGCTCTACCTGGGGAACGTGTTGTTGTTAAAGTCACAAAGGTTTTCCCGAAATACTTAGAAGCAGAGTTAGTTAAAATAGAACGTGAATCAGCGGACCGAATTATACCACTTTGTCCGGTATATGAAGAATGTGGAGGTTGTCAGTTACAGCATCTTGTATACGATAAACAGCTAGTTATGAAACGTGATATTATTAGACAAGCTTTCCAGAAGCACACGAAAATACCAATGGATAAACTAACCGTGAAACATACAATTGGAATGAAAAACCCGTGGGCATATCGCAATAAAAGTCAGTTTCAAGTGCGAGAAAGCGACGGAGTTATAAAAGCTGGCTTGTATCAACAAGAGTCACATCAACTGATTGATATAGAAGAATGTGTTGTTCAGCAACCAAACACTACCAAAATCACGGCATTTATAAAAAAACAACTTCAAGATTTAAATGTACCTATTTATGATGAAGAAAAAAACAGTGGGATTGTACGAACACTTGTTATTCGTGAAGCGATTCATACGGAGGAAATTCAAGTTGTATTTATCACTAATAGTAAAAAACTGCCTAAAAAACGCGAGTTGATTGAACGCATTCAAACAGCCTTTCCTCAAGTTGTTTCGATTATGCAAAATGTTAATCAAGAAAAAACGTCACTCGTATTTGGTGATGAAACGTTTCTTGTTGCAGGAAAAGAAGTTATTTCTGAAAAAATGACAGGAATTACTTATGATTTATCAGCACGTGCTTTTTTCCAGTTAAATCCAGAACAAACAGAAAAACTATACCGCAAAGTTGCTAATGTTTTAGAGCTCAAGGGTCACGAAACAGTTGTTGATGCTTATTGTGGTGTAGGTACGATTGGCTTATCGCTTGCTCATGCTGTTAAAGAAGTACGCGGAATGGATGTTATTGCTGATTCTATAGAAGATGCTAAGCACAATGCTGAACGCGCAAACATTACAAACGTACATTATGAAGCAGGAAAAGCAGAAGAGATCATGCCACGTTGGATTGATGAAGGGTTTAAACCAGATGTTGTGATTGTGGATCCACCACGCTCTGGTTGTGATGATGCGCTACTAGATACGATAAAACAAGTGCAACCGCAAAAAATGGTATACGTGTCTTGTAACCCATCAACTTTAGCAAGAGATGTACAGCAATTGACACCTTGGTATACGATTTCAGAGATTACACCGTATGATATGTTTCCACAAACTGCACACGTTGAATCTGTTTGTTTGTTAACTTTAAAAGATTAAAAAAAGAAGTAAACCACATTGGTTTACTTCTTTTTAGTTGTACTTAATTTCTTTTTATAATCCTAATTGTTGTTTCTTTTTAGCAGAAATTCTTCCTCTGTTAAAATACTATCGTCTTATTCCCGAAAAATAATATAGTTAATTTAAGTGTTGAGATTAAAAATATATTATTATTTGTGGCATTTTTAAATCATGAATTGTAAAAATCATGTTACATCGGTTCTTTTCGGTTTATTAGGGAGATTTTTTTTGTTATAGTAATAAAATAACATTATTATAAAAGGTCTAAAAAGAACTCAAAGGCTTGTATAGGAGTGGATTTACAAATGATCAGAAAAGCAGAATTGTCAGATATATCGGCAATTATGAAAATCGTCAAATCAACAATTAAGGTTATGCATGAAGAAAATAATCCTCAATGGGACGAATTATACCCAACGGAGGAAATTTTTAAAAACGATATTAAAGTTGGCGAATTGTTCGTTTATACCGATGAAGGAAAAGTTCAGGGGTTTATTTGTATTAGCCCTGAGAAAGAATCTGAGTATACGATGGGAGCATGGCGCGAATCAAAAACAGCACTTGTGATTCATCGCTGTGCTGTTGCGACCGACGTTAGAGGTAAAGGTATTGCGTCACAGTTTTTGGAGCTAGCAGAAAATTTAGCGATTCATAAAAAATACAACTACGTGAAAAGTGATACATATATCACGAATAAAAAAATGAATGATTTCTTTTTAAAGAAAGGTTATACGTTTTGTGGAGAAATGACACGACCAGAAATGGTGTATCCTTTTAATTGTTACGATAAGATTTTGTGAAATACAAGCTGCAAACTATTACATATAATCCTGTTGAAACCATAGAATTGTTCTATGGTTTCTTTAATTACTACGTAAATTCTATCTTATCGTTTATACTTGTAGGTAATAATAACTGAGAGGCGGGTTAAAATATGTTGTTTATTGATTGTCAGCTGCAGGATGTTAAGGTAGAAGGTACGATCAAAAAAGCAATCACACAATGGTTTTATTCGATTGATAGGAACGATGTTCGTATCAATAATATACCTACCACGCTCACTCCAGAAGATACCATTGTTTCATTTAGGGACATTTATAGGATTGGTGAAGATAAATTAGCACCGGCCAGGGTATATGATATTTATGTTTATCGAGAATTATCAGAGTTGAAAGGAGTATTGCAAAAGTATCAAGAACTTTTTTCAGTAATAGACAGTACAGACAATTCAGAAAAAATAGAAGGAGAAGTATTAGCTTTGCTATGGCATATTATTGATGGTTATCAGAATAATGATATGAATAGTCAGGTTAAATTTCAAATAAAAGATAATGGCATGTATTATTTGATAAATTTGCTTGATATTATCTATTTTGAACACGATATTAATTTAAGAAGAATACGAATTGTGACAAGTGAAAATGATTATTTTTACCGTTCTAGTTTAACGTCAGCTATGGAACGATTACCTGATTATTTTTGTCGGTGTCATCACGGTATTATTATTAACACACGAAAAATCTCCCGAATAGATAATGAAACAGCACTTGTTTATTTTGATGATAATCGTTCGATTAAGGCATCTGTTCGGGGCTTGTATGAATTGATTAGAATGTTAAAAAAACAGTTATGATAAAGATGCTCTACTACGTTATTTTCCTGAATTACAAAATTAACCGCCACTATTGAACATCCTCTGTACTTCAAATAAAAACTCCAACATTTAAAAAAGAAAAACTGAAAATGCCTTCAGCGCATTAAAAAACATTAGATTTGAAATTTAAGTTGGGATATTAGTGTTTCTGGTGTTATTTTCGATTTCCAGTACTTCAACATAAATCATCTGAAAATTTCATAACCGCTACAAAAAACATCCACTACTAGACCTGAAATTCAAGTCTAGTAGTGGATGTTTTATAGATTGCAATTGACCAGTGTTTTTAACACTGTTGAAGATACTTTTAATAGCTAGTCTAATGAATGTTTTTTATTTTTCTACTTTTTTTCTATCTCCAGTTGCAACACCTATTCTCCTTCAAAATTCCAGAACAAACAAAAAACATTAGACCTGAAATTTAAGTTGGAATATTAGTGTTTCTGGTGTTATTTTCTATCTCCAGTACTTCAACATAAAACATCTGAAAATTTCATAAACGCTACAAAAAATCCACTACTAGACCTGAAATTCAAGTTTTTTAGTAGGCATGTATCAGCCTACTAAAAAACTTGAATTTCTAGTCTAACTCGTAGTGGATGTTTTATAGATTGCAATTTACCAGTATTTTTTACAATGTTGAAAATACTTTTAATAGCTAGTCTAATGAATGTTTTTTATTTTTCCAATTTTTTAGAGAATGAAAGAGGTGTTTCCACTTTCATTATTGAATAATTTGTAATTCTTTTGGATATTGTGTGAGTGAGATTACGCCATCTTTAGTGACAACAACGTCATCTTCAATACGAACACCGGCAATGTTTGGTACGTATATGCCAGGTTCAATTGTAAAGACCATGTTCTCTTCTAATAATAATTCATTGTTATCTGTAATTGATGGGAATTCATGGCATGTGATACCGAGGCCATGTCCAAGTCGGTGAGGGAAGTAATCACCATAACCAGCATCTGCTATTGTTTGACGGGCAGCGAGATCAATTGTTTTAGCTGCAACACCAGCTTTTACAGTGTTCATTGCTGTAAGTTGTGCTTTCAAGACTGTGTTGTAAATCTTTTCTTGCTCTTTTGTAATTGAACCAAAGGCTACTGTGCGTGAAATATCAGAGGCATAACCTTTATGCATAACGCCTAAATCAAATAAAACAAGGTCACCTTTTTGGATTTTTGTTAAACCAGGGTTACCGTGTGGTGATGCTGCATTGATTCCAGTAAGTACCATTGTTGAGAAAGACATTTCAGTAACGCCTTTTTTCTTGAGTTCGTACTCAATTTTGGCAATGATTTCTAATTCGGTCTTGCCTTCAGCAATTTCGTTGACACCAATTTGAATAGCATAATCAGCTAATTCAGCGGCTTCTTTCATAATTGCTATTTCATCAGCCGTTTTAATAACACGCATACGGTTCAGTAAATCTGTACCATTAGCAAATTCCGCGTCTGGGAAAGCTGCTTGGATAGCAAGGAAACGTTCAACTATTAAATGATCTTTCTCTATTAAGATAGAAGAAACGTCTGAAGTACGTGCTTTAAGAAGCTCTGTTATTACTTCAAAAGGTTCTTGGCTATCAGTATAACCATTGATGTCAAATTCCCAGCCAGAAGCTTTGGCATCATTAACATCTAATGATGGAGCGAATAGCAATGGAATAGTATCAGCAAAAATAAAGAGTGCAAGTACACGCTCATGTGGGTCACTGTAAAAACCAGTGATGTATCCGATATTATTTGGATTCGATATATAGGCGAAATCCAAATTGTTATCTTTTAAGTGTTGTTGGATTTTTTCAAGTTTATTTAACATATAAAAGTCCTTCCTTCATTGAATTAATTGCTCTAAATTAACGTTATCAGTGTACCATAAATTGTGCTAGGTTGCACAAAGTTAGATAGGAATCCTTCCTTTAAAATCTGTGTTATAATTTCTATAACTAAAAGTATAACAGTAAAATGTTAAAATCGTAAATATGTGAATAAGAGGAGACTAAAACCGATGACGACGAAACATGAATTGATTATGTCTTACATTGAAAAGTTACCTGTAGGTGATAAAATTTCTGTACGTAAGGTAGCACAGAATATGCACGTCAGTGAAGGAACAGCCTATCGAGCGATTAAAGAAGCTGAAAATGCGGGATTTGTCAGCACTATAAAGCGTGTAGGTACTATTAGAATAGAGCGTAAAATCAAAGAGAATATTGAAAAATTGACGTATGCTGAAATTTTAAATATGACTGATGGACAAGTCTTAGGTGGTCGTGTAGGTCTCTATAAGACACTTAATCGTTTTGTTATAGGAGCAATGACAATCGAAGCGATGACACGTTATGTCGAAGCTGATCATTTAATCATTGTCGGAAATCGAGAAAATGCCCAAAAATTGGCACTAGAAAAAGGTGCTGCTGTACTTATTACTGGTGGTTTTGGAACGAATGAAGAGGTTATTAAACTGGCGGATGAACTAGAAATGCCTGTTATTTCAACATCATATGATACTTTTACAGTTGCTACTCTAATTAACCGTGCGATTTATGATCGATTGATAAAAAAAGAAATCTTATTTGTGTCTGACATTCTGAAACCCATGGAAGATGTGACAATACTTCAAAATAATGATACAGTTGCAACTTATTATCAACTACAGGAAGAAACAGGTCATAATCGTTACCCTGTTGTAAATAAGGCAGGACGTTTGGTAGGTGTCATTTCACCAAAAGATATTAGTGAGCACCCGAGTACAACTACGATTGATTATTTAATGACGCGTAATCCAATCGTAGTAGGAGAACAAATGACCGTACCTTCCGTTGCACATATGATGATTTGGGAAGGCATTGAACTGATACCTGTTGTCAAAGAAAACCAAGTGATTGTAGGATTAGTTAGTCGTGAAGATGTACTAAAAGCAATGCAGTTAATGCAACGTCAACCACAAATTGGTGAAACATTAGACGATACGATTGTAAATCAGTTTATTTTGCCAGAAGATAGTTACAAAAAAGAAGGTTATAAATTCCAAGTAACACCGCAAATGACAAATCATATTGGAACGCTGTCATATGGTGTGTTATCGCAAACGTTATGTGAGGTTGTACAACAAATGATGATGAGTGCACATCACCAAAATACAATGGTGGAGTCGATGACCATTTACTTCTTGAAGCCAATCCAAATGGATAGTGTTTTAGAATTTGAGCCAACGCTTTTAGAGCAGAGTCGAAAAACAGCGAAAATTGATATTACAGTGCGAGTGGACAATGTGATTATGTCAAAATCATTAATCTCAGTTCAAATTATTGAAAGGTAAGTGATAGAATAATGAAACAACAAATTTTAGATAAAATTAAAGAGTATGAAACGATTATTATCCATCGACATGTCGGTCCAGATCCAGACGCTTATGGGTCACAGTGTGGATTGGCCAATATTATTACAGAGAGTTTTCCCAATAAAAAAGTATATCGTGTAGGGAAGCATGAGGAATCACTTCGTTTTTTAAGTGATCTTGATGAAATTGATGATTCTATCTATGAAGGATCACTTGTTATTGTAGTAGATACAGCAAATTCACCTCGTATTGATGATAAACGTTTTGATAAAGGGGCTGAATTAATTAAAATTGATCATCATCCCAACAATGATCCATATGGTGATCTGGTATGGGTTGATACAACAGCATCATCAACAAGTGAAATGATTTGTGAGTTTCAAGAGACATTTGCGGAGGAATTGACATTGACTGCAGTTGCTGCTCGTTTATTGTTTACAGGAATTGTTGGCGATACTGGGCGTTTCATGTTTCCAAATACAACGTCACGCACCTTTGCATATGTGTCAAAACTGACAGCTTATGAATTTGATCGTCCAGCAATTTTCAATACAATGTATAAAAAAGATGCGCGTGTGCTGCATTTTAATGGTTATGTCTTACAGAATTTTAAAATGTCTGAAAAAGGTATGATTCATTTGAAAATTACACCCGACTTATTGACTGAATTTAACGTTACATCTAATGAGGCAGCAATGTTAATTAATACCGTTGCTCAGGTAGAAGGCGTAAAAGTATGGGTCTTTTTTGTCGAGGAACCTGAGCGTATTCGTGTGCGCATACGTTCAAAAGAAATTGTTATTAACGATATTGCAGCTGATTACAATGGTGGTGGCCATCCGTTAGCTTCTGGTGCTACTGTTTATTCGTGGGAAGAAGCAGATCGCCTAATTGCAGATTTAGAAAATGCTTGTAAGTAAAAAAACAAAAATCAAGACCTTCTTTCTTAACCGAGAAAGAAGGTCTTTTTTATGCTTTATAAATCAATCTCTAAGGCAACGGGACAATGATCTGAGCCCATGACGTCTTTATGGATAGATGTTGATGTCATTTTGTTTTTCAATTTATCACTCACAACAAAGTAATCGATACGCCAGCCCGCATTGTTTGCACGCGCATTAAAACGATACGACCACCATGAATAGGCACCTGTAAGATCGGGGTTGAAATGACGGAAACTATCGGTGAAACCTTGGTCAAGTAAATAGTTAAAACAATGGCGTTCATCATCAGAGAAACCAGGGTTATTACGGTTGTTTTTAGGGTTTTTCAAATCAATTTCTGTATGTGCAACATTTAAATCACCACAAAGAATAACTGGTTTTTGTTCATTGAGCGCAACAAGGTAATCTGTTAAATCATGTTCCCATTTAATGCGATATTCTAAACGAGCT
>NZ_JAFYUW010000110.1:0-6247 GCF_017549435.1 Brochothrix sp. | reverse complement strand
TTATGATGCCATTGACCAAATGAATCTTGCTGAAGATGGTATTTTAGCAATTATTGCCAATACTCGCCGTCATCTCATTTACGTACGTAATATGGATGATTTAGAGCGAATGCTCCCTTACTTTACACGACAATAAAAAAACAGTTTCTTAGAAGACATGTAACACTGCTCTTCTAGGAAACTGTTTTTTTATTTTAAAATTTAATCGCCTTTACTTTGACCACTTCTGTTGAAAGATCATCCCCACTTTCAATCACTAAGCGACATTGAATACTGCTAGCACGTCCTTGATGCCAATAATAAAGTAGTTGACCCGAATTAGTGATTTCTTCCACCATTCTCATTGTGTTCGTTGGACCCAATAACTTTGTTTCGAAACCACATGTGGTCATTTTTTTATTCACTTCTTTTAAGCTCGTAGCTGTGTTTACCATTAATAATTCTTCAACTAACATCTGTAATTCTTCTTTTTTAGGCATCTCCATGATAACAACCTCCTGCTTTTATCCTTCTCTAGTGTATCAAAGGATACAACTAAAAAAAAGAGAATCATACGCCATCTTTTCATGAAGTTGATTCTCTTTTATACAAAGTGCTTAACTCTCTGGAGCATCGCTTAGAGTCCATTCAACGACACCTTTATAATCACCTGGCTTACCTTTACCCGCATCGATTAACAAGCGGAAGCCTTCTTTGTTTTCAGACCAGTTATCTGATAGATTATTTTCTACCGTCTTATTTTTCTCTTGATACAAACGCACAAACTCGTTATTCAACGATAGTCTTTTACCATCAGCCGTGAAAAATTGAATGGCATCTGTTAATTCAGATTGATTATTATGCAATTGTTCAACCATCCGTGCGTTTAATTGCCACGTATCTTTTACAACTCTAGAATCTCTAATGGTCAACTTATTTTTGTAATTCACTAATGGGTATTTTTTTGTGGTCGGTTTAACAGTTAAATCCTTCCCAAAATTTAGCTCTGCTGGTACTGATGCTAACTCTAGCCCCCCTTTGTATTTAACTGTTACGGTAGCATCGTCTCCTTTAAAATCATTGCCAAGCTCGTCTTTTCCAATTGCAGATAACCTATTTGTTATCGTATCAGTTGGTGGTACCTTCACTACTTTCACCTTGAGTTTAACGTTTTTTGTTTCACCTGCTGCTAATTCAGGAATACGCCAGGTAACTGTTTGGCCATCCACCGTTACACTAGAAGAACTTGAGACATATTTCAAACTATCTGGCAGCTTATCTGTCAGCACAACATCTTTCCATGCGCCCCTATTCTCAGCATTTTTTGCATTTAATGTATATTCAAATTCTTGATCTTTTGTCACTTCTTTTACATCTGTTGTTTTGTCGATTGTTGGTTCTGGGGTAGGAATTCTGTAATTGTTCAATTCCAATTTAGCGACACCTTGACTTTGATCTGCTTCAATCATGACAGGATGTGCTTCTTCATCTTTTAGATAACCAGGCAATGCTGTTTTTTCTTTTACCACATAGTTTCCCGGCGCTAAATAATTAACTTTGATTTGGCCTGTGGCATCCGTTTCAAGTTCATTGTTAATAATTTTACCATCTTGTTGTTCAAGTTGAAAAACAACGCCTGGCAATGTTTTTTTTGTATCGCCATCTCTCTTGTTAACAATTAGATTTCCCGTACTTACATTTGCTTCATTTGATTCCCGAGCTGTCTCATAGTCCGCTTGATATGTTGCCGTATTTTTAATTTTACCCGGTTTTTTTACAGTTGCTTTAAATTCAATCGTTTTTTCATCACCAGGTAAAACATCTCCTAGTTGAATCGTACCTTTATTCCAAACTGTATCACTTTTTGATATACCATTTATCAATAAACTTCCTGTTTTAAAATCTAATCGATTATCTAAGGTATCTATAATTTGACCATTTAACGATTCAAAATAGTTCTCGTTTGAATTTTTCATTACGATTTTATAACCTACTGTGTCTCCTACTTTAACTGATACATCATCATTATAAGCAGTTGCTGTCGTATCGTTTTTTACTTGTTTAGATATTGTTGCCTCATTTTGTTCTGGCAAATTTACTAATGATACTGATTGGTAGTTTGTATAACCACCCGTGGAACCTGTAAAACCCCAATATACCATATTACCGCCAAAAGTTTTTGCAAGATTGTCAACTTTATAGATGATCGGTTTGTAATCATCTAAACTATAAGTAAGCGTTTGTGTTTTACTATCCCAATTCACTTTAAGCTGTCGCCATGTGTCATTCGCTAAAATTTTGTTGTTACTATCTGCTATCTGCAAACCATAATGATCACCCGATTTATTACCATTGTCAATTCCCGGAACCTGTACGGCAATATGTCCTTTATTAACAGCTTTTTTTGAAACTAAACGGTCTGTCCCAGGATTTCTACCGGTGTTATAGTACGTATCTAATTCAAAAGCTAACGCATTTTGAATATAGGTACCTTTTTTAGCAGTTGCATAAGCACCTAAGCCAGCCCCCGCTTCGCCTAAGGCATTTAATTTTCGCGGATCATTTTGGAATACCAAAGCCATACCATCTGCTCCTTTAGGGTTACCACCTAAATAAATTGCCATTTCCATTGAAAAATCTTTTTGCAAATCAATCGGTCTCTTATACCAAAGACCTCCCATTTGACTTTTTTCATCTTTGGTAACAACTACTTGCGATTTATTTTTATCGTGAATAAAACTATCTGTATTATTTACAATATGAAATGAACTCGCAATATTTAAATTTGATGGCGGGGGTGATTCTTGATTGGCCCTTGTTACTGCTCGTTTTTCAAGTGCTGCTAAATGATCATTTTCATCAATTACACTTTCATCATCCTCATCACTATTTGGAGGCACTGTTCCACTTGTACTCTCACTTTTTTCAGATTGTGGGGATTCATTTGGAGTTAAAGCGTCGGCTGTTTTTTGGGGAAGATTTTGAACAGCTGTTATTTTTTCATCTGCTGTTAACATTATATTATTCGCATCTTTAGCCACTGCAAAGGTAATTTCATTAGATACATTTGCACCCTCATTTTCTGACGTGTGTAATTGCAATTGATAAGTGCCTATTTTTTTCGCTTGCAACTGCAAACGACTATTCCCATCAAATGGTTCGAACGTAATGCGTCTATTTTTTTCATCATATTGTATTTTTTTACCTAATTCTTTTTTCTGTGCAACCCACTCAATACCATCTGGTAAATGGATTGAGGCTTTTTTTATCATTGGCGCCTTCGTTTTAACAGCTAATATAAAAGTGTCATTCATTTTTATGCTTTCGTCTAATAGCTCAATGTTGATAATTTCTTTTTCATTTGCTTTAACACTAATACTATCGGTAACGACTGACGAGATTAACAACATCACTGCTACAAAAATTACTGAAAAATGTTTCTTCATACGATTCTTCACTCCTATCTATTAAAAATACCTCTACTGATTGTTGTACTTTGAGCTAATCGTTATAAAAAAAGCAGTCACAGAATATTTTTCTCTGTAACTGCATCCTTCAACTGTCTCAATCATACTAGTACCGCAGCAATACACTATCTTTGTAGATTAGTCTTCGCCTTCTTCTTCACTACCGTTATCAGCAACTTCGGATAATGTCCATTTTAAAACTGAACGATATTCTGCTGCTGATTTGTTAGATTTGCCAGGAATTGCTAGTGTGACCGCGTTGTTGCGTTTCACTGCAAACTCTGTTGGATCGTTACCTTCTTCACCAGGTTTCCAATCAGTACCATCAACAACAGTTGCTGCTGAGTTACCAAAATGATTTACCCATAAACCAGCACCTTCACCTTGGGCGGCAGACATTACAGACACTTCTTGACCAGGTACTAACTCAATTGATTTTGGTGCAGTGCTTGGCGCTTTAATTGTTGAACCTTCAACTGTCTTAACAGTTGCATTTTCTAAAGTAATCACCGCGCCTTCTAGTTCTTTACCTGCCGTAGAAGTTAATTGTTGTTCTTGATTCACTGTTAATTTCCACCCTGCATCTGTCCCGCGGTTATCTGTAACTTGGACATACTGTGGGCGAAAAGAACTAACGCCATCACTCACAACTTCTTGTGCATATGCTGAGTATACTTCGTCTGTTGTTGTGATTTTGCTTGTTCCGAATTGTAAACTTGAAGCGAAATCAATACTTAATGGCCCCTGTGTTCCTGGATTTGGACCCCCAGGTTTTGTTGGATCTATTGGTCCAACGGGTTTACCTGGATTAGGATTTTCTGGATCAACAGGTTTTGTTGGTGTTGTATTTTCAATAAAGTTCACAACTGCATTAGATTCAAGACTTTGAGTAGCTGCTGCTTGCACATCTGTTGCATTTATAGCAACTACTGCTGCACCTAAAATTATTGCCGTTGCTACTGTTTTTCCTAATTCGCTTGTCATTGTCACTATACTAACTCCTTTTTCAATTAATTTTATTGAATGTTCATTCTTCGCTTTAAAAGATAGACAGAACTACCTCCCAAAAGAATTAAACCACTGATTATCATGAATACTGACTGTTCATCTCCGGTAGTTGGTAATACACCAATTCCACCACCATAACCATTGCTGTTAGTATTATCACCACTTTGTGTTGATGGGTCACTGTTATTATTTTCCTCTGTAAAAACATACTCCCCGTAGAAGCTAGTAGAACCATTTGATTTGTATTGAATTGTCTCTGATGCCTCTACTGTGTTTAAATGAACTAACATAAGCAGCAATAATAGAAAGGGAAACAAAGCTACTATTTTTTTCTTTCGCATTTTTCGCCCTCCTTTTTTCTATTAATGAATACAAAGTTCTTTCGCAGCGACTTTGGTTCTTAATAGAACTAATTGCTAGCTACTTCTGAAAGAGTCCACGTTAATTGGGCACGATATTCGACAGCTGATTTCGGCGTTTTACCAGGAACTTCCAGTTGAACGTCTGTATTTTTATTAACACTCTCTTTAACCCCTTCTTCATTCACTATTTCTACCTTCTTTAGCCCTCCAAATACATCAACCCAAGTCCCATCTCCAGCACCATCTGCTGCACTCATAACTGGAACGGATTCGCCTGGATTTAAACTCACACTTTTGACTGTCGTTGGTGCGGTAACACCTTCTGAATTAGAAGCAGCCTGCCCGTTATTCAAGGTAATAACCGACCCTTTCAGTGTTTTGTATTTTGCAGTCGCATTTTCAAATTGTGCCTCTTGCTTTACTTTTAAATCCCAACCTGTTGATACACCACGGTTATCTGTGACTTGTACATAGTTTGCTGTCGCTTTACCCTCTTCTTTGTACAGCTGAGGATTCGCGTAATAGACTTCGTCTACGGAAGAAATTTTATTTGTTCCAAACTCAATACTTGAAGCAAAGTCAATGCTTAATGGTCCAGGAGTTCCTGGATTTGGTCCACCAGGAGTCAAAGGATCTACGGGCTTTCCTGGATCTATAGGGTCTACTGGTTTTACAGGATCATTATTTGGTACGAATTCAACAGCACCATTTGACGCATAGTCTGTACCCGTTTCTTCTGCCGCTACTGGAACTGTAGCAGTTGCCACTGCAGTTACACTTAAAAGCGCAACAATTGTAAGGTGTTTGCCATATTTAATCATTTTCATTCTCCTCTGCTCTGTTCTTTTTTTTCTTCACCACGATTAACCAAATAATCAATAGTACTATCAACAATAAAACGAGACCACTAATAATATATAACCAGATATTATTATCTTCGATAGTGACATCTTTTGCATTCAATGCAGAAGCTTCATCATCAGTGATAGTAAAATCTTCTTTCCAGTGCCACTTGTTTTTATAAGAAGCAGCCGAAATATCCAATGTATATTTACCTGGTTTAAGTTTTTCACCTGTACCTAATGCGATAGGATAGTTAAAATTAGTATTTGGCGCCATTTGCATCATGTCTTTTTTCGATTCGTAAAGTACTTCCGTATCGTTTTTACGCATAATTTTAGCATCAACTTTTAGTTGATTAACATAAGTCGCTTCTGTATTTTGGAGATTAGCAGTAATCACATTCCGAAAATTTCTTTGAGCAGGTCCCACTTTATTTAACTTCAATTCTGGTTTTACTGACTTTAAATCTTCACGTAATGATAAGCCGACGACGTAGGCATAACGATTATCGATTGCCATTCCGCTCGTTTGTGTATCCACTTTCTTTTCAGGCTCATCTTCTTGCAACGATAAACCGCCGGTAATACT
>NZ_JAFYUW010000109.1:0-8246 GCF_017549435.1 Brochothrix sp. | reverse complement strand
CCTTTTTGATTGGTTACAATGATTAAAGGTGATTGATTTTGAATCGCCTCATCAAATTGCACAACAACCTGTTTAGGTGCTTGTTTCACATTTTCTTGTATGCCCGGTGTTGTTTGTTGAACATAAGCATGCGCTGATACTTTTGTTTGCATACTTGTGAAACCTAAAATAATTGTCATCACAACAATTAAAAATACTCCCACCACACCTATTTTTTTGTGTGCTTGCAACATGACATCACCTCACTGACTTCTTCGATTGCTTTTTCGAGTGAGAGTACCCGCCCACCAAAACCTTTTGTAAATTGTGTTGCAATCTTACATTCTGAAAAAAGGTAAACACTCGGATCACAACAAAAATGAGGTAAATTTGCACCGATTACAAAATTAGCTCGCTTTACATTAACTGTCGTATCCATTAAAAAATCTGTACCTAAAATCTGTTGTACCTCTTTAATATGCTTCTCTAAATATATGAGTGCACAATGAGCACAACAAGCTTTTTTTTCTACCCCAGATATCAAATGCAGTGTTATTCTTTGACGCTTACTTTGCGGTTGTTTATGACAAACAACACAACTATCTATCGGTAATAGCTTCGCACCACCACTAATTCTTATTAACTTACCTGTCGTTTCAAGGTATTGCAAATCGCGGTAGAGTGTCATTTCAGACATTTCATAAGCTCGACTAAACGCTTTTAAATCAAATAGACCTGTTGCGTCTAATTCATTTAATATGAGTTTGTGTCTTTCTTCCTTTAACATTTATTCACTCCCCTAAATCTAAAATCAGTATAGCATTTTACCTGTTATTATTTGTTGAATTTAACAAATAATAACGCTTCCACTGAACATTTTTGTCTATTTTGTGACATTCTTTAAGTTTTCAATTGACAATTCTTAAGCAAATTCTATTGAACAGTTATTTTCGCATAATTCCAAATACTATTATATACTGATTGTATCATGATAGAAATGGGGTTTTATTTTATGACAACATTTAATTGGGCGATAGTAGGACTAGGCGGTATTGCAGCTAACATGGCAGATACATTACAAGCAAGGGATAATAAAATTTACGCTGTTGCTTCTAGATCCACAGCAAAGGCAGAAGCATTTGCTGAAAATTACACTGTCGAAAAAACTTATGGTTCTTACTCAGAGGTTTTTGCAGATGAAAAAGTAGATATTGTATATATTGCTACACCACACAATAATCATTATGAATATATCATGGAAGCTTTACATCACAATAAGCATGTTTTATGTGAAAAAGCGATTACGGTTAACTCATCAGAACTCGAAGAAATTATTGCTTTAGCACAAGAAAAAAAATTATTTGTCTCTGAAGCGATGACAATTTTCCATATGCCTCTTTTCAAAGAAATTAAACGCTTAATTAATGAGGGCATTTTAGGTGAAATGAAAATGATTCAAGCCTCTTTCGGTAGTTCTAAACCTTATGATGTTACAAGTCGTTTCTTTAATCCTGATTTAGCTGGCGGGGCATTATTGGATATTGGTACCTATGCAGTTTCATTTGCACGTTACTTCCTTAGTAGCCAACCACATCAAATTAAAACAACGATGAAACAATTTGAAACAGGTGTAGATGAACAATCGGGTATCTTACTGCAAAATAATGAGGGTGAGATTGCTGTCATCAATCTAAGCATACGTGCCAAAACACCAAAAACAGCCGTTCTTGGTGGGGATAAAGGTTACATAACTATTACAGACTATCCTAGAGCTGATAAAGCAACATTTATAAGCACTGCTGGAGAAACCACGCTGATTCAAGCAGGGAGTAGCGCCGATGCGATGCTTTATGAAGTTGAAGATTTTGAAAAACTCCTGCTCGGAAATCTTGAAAACACATTACCTTTAAGCAAAGACGTGTTGGATATTTTAACAGATGTTCGTGAACAATGGGGCTTAGTTTACTCGTTTGAAAAAAAATAACAAAAAAGAAGGTTCCTCAATAGAGAGGAACCTTCTTTTTATACAAGAGGAGGCAGAATTATTTTTTTATGACTTTATAATTTTTAAAGTTTACGACTGTTGTCGGATTAGCTTTTACTTCTTCAATTGCCGACTCTCTCTTTGTAATGGTTAGAACTGCAGAGTTAGTTAAGAATTTTAAAATAATACCTTCTCCAGACATATCTACTCGTTTAAACTTTACCAAGTCTCCTACTTCTCCAACTGGTACAATCTCTTTTTTTTCTGACAAATCAAATCAGTCCCTTCATAATATAAGAATAACATATATTTGATTTTGTTTTGCTATTATTGTTTCAACGTGTTATGATTAACATGTGCTTTTGTAAGGTAAAGAAATGAATTTCAAACTTCTTTTTATGCCTAAAACAAGACTACAACTATTTGCACTTAGTGCATAACTGGAGGTTTTTTATAATGGAAACAGGTAAAGTAAAATGGTTTAACTCAGAAAAAGGTTTTGGTTTTATCGAACGCGAAAACGGCGACGATGTATTTGTACATTTCTCAGCTATCCAATCTGAAGGATTCAAAACTTTAGAAGAAGGCCAAGCTGTTACTTTTGAAGTAGAAGATGGTCAACGTGGACCTCAAGCTGCTAACGTTGATAAAGCGTAAGTAACTTAATGAAAGAGTCACCTTCGGGTGGCTCTTTTTTTATTTAAAACACTATATACAAGGTGTTTTTTTAATGCTATACTTAATACTTGCGATGAGCCTTTTGCAGCGTGAACATTCCGCTGCGCAGTGTGAAATAGTCACTGCATTATCCCCCTAACATCTTTGCTTTGTGGAAAGCAGTTAGGGGGATTTTTATATGCTAAAAATGTGCTATAACTTTTAAAAAATTCCGAAATTGAAAATCTTTTGATGTCATTGGACTACTCTACTAAAAATAAAAAAATACCCAATTAACAGATAAAAATCAATTCTTATCCATTAGTGGTCTACCCCAATGTGTTTATTTTGTTTTTTCAAACAACTTTTCTTGCAACCCTGCCCTTTTTTTCCTAGAATGAATCTATCGTACACGTTTTTATAATACTATAGAAGGAGGTCTTTCTCCATTGTCAAAAGAACAAGAAAAGTATTTGAATTTGTTATCAAAACAATATAAAAACAAAGCAGAAACAATTACAGAGATTATTAATCTTGAGGCCATCCTTAATTTACCAAAAGGAACAGAGCATTTTTTAAGCGATCTTCATGGTGAGTATGATGCCTTCGAACAAGTTTTTCGTAATGGATCGGGTGTCATTAAACGAAAAATCCATCATTTATTTAACGATCGTCTCACTTCAAAGGAAATTAATACTTTGGCAACTTTAATTTATTATCCTCGACCAAAAATGAGTCTGATTTTACGAGAACTAAATGATACAGAAAAAAACGAATGGTATCGTCTTACTATATTACGATTAATAGAACTAACAAATTTTGTTTCTTCTAAATATACACGGTCAAAAGTTCGTAAACAGATGCCAAGTGATTTTATCTATATTATCGAAGAATTACTCTATCAAAATAACGCTCAAATAGAAAAAGACGACTACTATAATGAAATTATAACAAGCCTCATTCATTTAAACGCTGCTCAAGACCTCATACACGCGTTTTCTAAACTTATAAGACGTTTAGTTGTTGATCACCTACATATCGTTGGTGACGTCTTTGACCGTGGCCCTGCACCAGATAAAATAATTGGTCGACTCAAAGAAAATCATTCACTTGATTTTCAATGGGGAAATCACGATATGATTTGGATGGGAGCTGCTAGTGGATCCGCAGTCTGTTTAGCAAATGTTTTACGTATATCAGCACGCTACCTCAATCTAGATACAGTAGAAGAAAGTTACGGCATTTCTTTACGCTCACTCGCTATTTTTGCTGATGAAGTATACGCTAACGATCCCGCAACTGCTTTTCAACCTAAAACTCAAGAGCATGCGGAGGAAACAACAACCGAATTACAACAAATAGCGCGTATGCATAAAGCAATCGCTATTATTCAATTCAAATTGGAAGGGGAAATCATACAGCGCCATCCTGAATTTAATATGGAAAATAGACGTCTCCTTGATAAAATTGATTATGCTGCTGGCACTATTAGTATCGCAGGGAAAGATTATTTACTTACCGATACCCATTTCCCTACTATCAACCCAAAATCTCCTTATACGCTCACTCCAGAAGAATCTGAAGTTATTCATCGACTCGTCTCTGGATTTGTCAACTCGGAGAAATTACAAGAGCACGTCGCCTTCCTCTATTCAAAAGGCAGTATGTACCTGCGTTATAATGGCAATTTAATTTATCATGGTTGTATTCCTCTAGATGATGATGGTTCGTTTGAAAAGTTATTGATTGCTGGCAAAACATATAGCGGACGATCACTCTTAGATCAATTTGATCGTTTTGCTCGTGAAGCTTACTCACAACCTGATGGAAGTGAAATTAAAAAGAATGCTTTAGATTATGTCTGGTATTTATGGACCGGTGAAACGTCGCCTTTATTCGGGAAAAAAGCAATGACTACATTCGAACGCTATTTTATCGAGGATAAAACGACACACTATGAAAAAAAGAATGCTTATTATCAACTGCGTAATAATGTCTCAACAGTCGATAAAATCTTAGTAGAGTTCGATTTAAATCCAGATATAGGTCATATCGTTAATGGCCACACACCCATCAAAGAAGGAAAAGGCGAGACACCTATCAAAGCTGATGGAAAGATGTTAGTAATAGATGGTGGCTTTTCTAAAGCTTATCATAACGTCACTAGCATCGCGGGCTATACACTCATCTATAATGCTTATGGACTTCAACTTGTCAGACATCAGCCATTCACGTCTACTGAGGATGCTATTTCAAATGAAACTGATATTGTTTCAACTCGTCGTATCATCGAAACAGAAACCTCACGAAAAATGGTAAAAGACACAGATATCGGTTTCAAACTTACAGCCCAAATAACTGATTTAAAAGCATTATTACTTGCTTACCGCAGTGGTATTATAAAAGAGAAAAACGTTTAATATAAAAAGAAACCTCTAAAAAACTATATGTTTTTTAGAGGTTTCTTTTTATTAAGAGCAGTTTAATAGAAAATAACGAGGAATAAAATATTCACAACAATATAAATACCACCGACAATTAATAAATGGTGATACTTAACCGCTACTAGTTCAGAAAGCATTCCGGCCTCTCTGATTTCTTCTGCGGATCGTCTGTTGGGCCCAAAATTGAATAACATACGCATTGATGAATGAAAGATATCAAAAAAGCCTCCACGAACAACCCAAATCAATAACCCTAATAACAACAAGACTAATCCAACGATGAAACTGACATCCATAAAATGCTCAATTGTCCAACCTGGTTCCTTAAAAGTAACAAAGCCACTTATTACTAAAAAACTGACAATTACATAAATCCCTAACTTTTTCAATATGAATATCCTCTCTTACTTTATCTTTTTCTTTATTATAGCTTATTTAAGTTTAATTACCAAACAACTATTACCTGGGAAATAAAAGTACTTCCTTTAAAGAAACCTTAAAGATGCCTAGTATTTGTCACTATTTTTTAAAGACCGCTATAATGTGTTTCCCTTAAAATTCAGCTGAATTCCCTCTTCGCATATACTAATTTATGTAAATTAAGTTTATTTTTTCTTTACTAGTATCTATTTTTATCATTACCTCACTTACTTCTTCTAAGATTGTTGCTCCTAATATTTATTTTCAAGTATCACCAAAAAAAGCCTTTACGTTAAATAACGTAAAGGCTTTTTCCAGTTGAGTAATTGCTATTTAATGTAAGCTGCTTTTAAGCTGTAATCAGAACCAAAGTTATGACGGTACATATCTTTGATTGCTGGGTTTTGAAGAATTGATAATGAACGTTGGTAAATTGGTGCGATTGCTGCATCTTGATTAATCAAGATATCTTGCGCTTTGATGAAGTTTTCCCAACGTTTTTGTGGGTCAGCTGCATCTGTTGTTTTGTTAGCATTAATCAATGCATCGTACTCTTTATTAGAGTAGTTAATGTTTGCATTAGATCCACCAGTTACATAAAGATCTAAGAATGTCATTGGATCTTGGTAATCTGCACCCCAACCAGATAATTCCATATCAAAGTTAGATTTACTATCTAAATCAACACGGTTGTTAAATGGCACGTTTTTAAGGCTAAGTGTCAGTCCTGGAAGATTTTTTTCTAATTGGTCTTTCATGTATTGTGAAGAAGATTTTGCGTTATCAGTATCATCACTTAATAACTCAATTGTTACTTTATCACCAATTTCTTTTTGAGCTTCTTTCCACTCTTTTTGTGCAGCTTCAACATTATACGTTAAGTATTTGTTTGCTGCTGCTGCAGATTTAGTGAAATCTTCACCAGTTTTTGGATTTGCTGCAAGACCTTCAGGTACTTGTTGATCTGCTGCTACAGAGCCGTTAGCTAAGATTTGTTTAGCGTATGCTTCTTTGTTAAATGCTTGAGCAATTGCTTTACGAGCATGCTCGTTAGCTAGTGGTGTTTCTTTGCCATCACGTTTTTGGTTGAATTTAAGGTAGAATACTGATGCTTGTGGCACACTGATTCTATTTTTATCTTTTGCATATTGTTTAGCATATTCTGCAGATAAGTTTACAGCGTCAGCTTCGCCTTTAGTGTATAAGTTAATACCTGTTGAAGGTTGTTTAACAACATTAATTTTAGCATTTTTTAACTTAACATCTTTAGCGCCCCAGTATTTATCATTTTTTACATATTCCCAAGTATCGCCATTACCATCCCAGTCTTTCAATGTGAAAGGACCGTTATAGATTAAGTTTTCACTTGTTTTAGCGTAGTTTTTACCTTGTTCTTTAACAAATTTTTCATTTTGTGGTTTGAAAGTTACAAATGCAAATAATGATTTGATATAAGTAATCGGACGTTCTAATTGAACTTCAAGTGTTTTATCATCTACAGCTTTAACACCTAATGTATCAACGCCTTTTTTCTTAGTCATAATGTCAGAAGCATTTTCAATTACACCATCAAACATGTATGCGTATTGAGCACCCGTGTCTGGATTAACAGCTTTGCGCCATGCAAACACAAAATCGTTTGCAGTTACATCGTCACCGTTAGACCATTTAGCATCATCACGTAGTTTGAATGTATATGTTTTATTGTCTTTGCTGATAGTTGGTTCTTCAGCAGCAACACCTAATTCAAATTTATCATCTTTACCTAATGAATAAAGACCTTCAATTACTTGATCCATTGCTGTTCCAGATACAACATCTGTTGACATTACTGTATCCATTGTTGCAATTTGTGCTGACTCAAGCAAGTTAATAGTTTGCTCTTTATCTTTTTTGGCTGAATCTTTAGAATCGCTTGATGAGTTACCTCCACCACACGCAGCCAACACTAGACCAACGATTAATACGATTGCCATTACGGCAGATACTTTCAATTTCTTCATAAACAAATTCCTCCCCTAAAATAAGTTTTGAACCACAATACCATGCACTACTTAGATATGAACTGTTGTCTACAAACTATTGTATCACAAGTTGATTAATTAATCATAAAATTCTGACATTTATATGAAATAAATGTAACTTTTCTGACAATTATAATGTCACAAACCCCTAACCCCATGCTATCATTGGTTTTATCTGCATCTAATAACTGTTGTTTTTTGTAATTATTTTTTGTAAGTAGCTTTTTCATCCTTAAAAAAAGGTAGTTTAAGGGTATATATCGTTTAAATATTCTTTCTTCTTTAAAATTATCAGTAAATAGAATTGAAAATAATAATAATAATTAAAATGGAATTATTCAATATTTTTAGCACAAAAAATATAAGTAGTTTTGAGTTGTAAGAATTTCCATCTATTTTTTATGATATGTGTCTTTGTTATCAAAAAAATCGTTATACCAAATAGTAAAAAAATGGTTATCTAAATATTAAACGTTTTTCATATAAAAATAAAGCAGCCACACATATATGTGGCTGCTTTAAAGTAAGGATTGGTACTCAATTGCTCTAAGGATTGGTACTCAATTGCACTAAGGATTGGTACTCAATTGCACTAAGGATTGGTACTCAATTGCTCTAAGGATTGGTACTCAATTGCTCTAAGGATTGGTACTCAATTGCTCTAAGGATTGGTACTCAATTGCTCTAAGGATTGGTACTCGCTTTCGCTCCGTCCCATACTGTCCTTGTATGCTCATT
>NZ_JAFYUW010000108.1:0-14399 GCF_017549435.1 Brochothrix sp. | reverse complement strand
GTGCTAATATCGTAGCGAATTCATTCGCTTTACGAGAGTAGTATGGGACGGAGCGACAGCGAGTACCACTCCTTATGTTAATTACTTAGAGTACTACTCCTTATGTTAATGTACCAATCCTTTGTCACTTTGTTAGTATATTGTGACGAAATTTTTTTCGCCAAATGTAAGTTATTACTTTAATTAGAAAGCGCTTTCTTTATTGGGGTATATCTGTTAATTTTAAGTTATCAAATACAAGTTGAAAGAAGGTTATCACTTTGAAAAAAAAGAAATTTAGTTTCGGTGAGTTTTTCCAAGGGCTAGGTAAAACATTTATGTTACCTGTCGCATTACTAGCATTCATGGGTTTAATGCTCGGAATCGGGAGTTCATTTAGTAGCCCATCAACAATCGATAAATTTCCGTTTTTAGATCATACTTTTTTACAAGTCATTTTCCGTTTCATGTCAACAATCGGTGGGTTTGCATTCACCTATTTACCACTATTATTCGCGATGGCAATTCCATTAGGTCTTGCGCGTTATGAGAAGGGTGTCGCTGCATTCTCAGGTTTAGTAGGTTATATTATCATGAACTTATCAATTAATTTTTATCTAACAGAAACGAATACTTTAGCAAAATTAGATAACATGCGTGAAGCAGGGCAAGGCATGGTGCTAGGCATCCAAACAATTGAAATGGGTGTGTTAGGGGGTATCATCGTCGGTATTATTGTTTATCTTTTACATAAGCGTTTTTATACAATTCAGTTACCAGATGCATTTGCCTTCTTTGGTGGACCGCGTTTCATTCCTATAATTACATCATTAGTTTTAGGGATTGTCGGTATCTTAATTCCAATGATTTGGCCACTTTTTGCGATGGGAATTCAAGCAATCGGTGATTTAATTCAAAAAGCAGGTATCTTCGGGCCATTCTTGTTTGGTTCAGGAGAACGTTTATTATTACCGTTTGGTTTACATCATATATTAGTTGCAATGATTCGTTTTACAGAAGCAGGTGGTACAGAAGTTGTTAACGGCAATACTATTTCAGGTGCACTTAATATTTTTTATGCGCAACTACAAGGTGGCGGACCGATCAGTCCATCGGCAACAGCGTTCCTATCACAAGGTAAAATGCCAACATTTATGTTTGGTTTACCTGCAGCAGCATTAGCAATGTACCATGTCGCATTGCCATCTCGTCGCTCTAAAGTAAAAGGTCTGCTGATTTCAGGTGTCCTTGCAACATTTGTAACAGGGATTACTGAACCAATTGAATTTTTATTCCTCTTCATCGCACCCTTACTTTATCTTTTCCACGTTATTATGACAGGACTGGGATTCATGGTGATGTCATTATTAGGAGTTGTCATCGGTAATACAGATGGGGGCGTACTTGATTTCCTTATTTTCGGATTGATGCAAGGAACTTATACAAAATGGTATCTTGTGCTAATTGTCGGGGTCATTTGGTTTGTTATTTATTACCTTGTCTTCCGTTGGGCAATCAAAAAATTCAACATTAAAACACCTGGACGTGAAGAGGTTATTGAAGATGATGTTGAACGTTCAGCTGAAGAAATGACACACGGTAAAAAAGGTCGTTATGATGCCGCGCGTATCTTAGCAGCATTAGGTGGCAAGGAAAACATTGCAGATTTAGATAACTGTGTGACACGATTACGTCTTGTTGTAAACGACATGTCCCTTGTTAATGATGCCGAATTAAAAGCCTGTGGAGCACTCGGTGTAATGAAATTGGATGCTACAACTTTACAAGTGGTAATTGGCTCGCAAGTCGCTACAGTTAAAAATGAAATCGAACGCATAATGGAAGGTGATCATAATGAATAATACACCGGACTTTAATAACGTTATAGATCGTAAGGGAACATTTTGCACGCAATGGGATTATGTAAAAGACCGTTTTGGACAAGAAGACCTTCTACCATTTACTGTCTCTGATATGGACTTAAACGTACCATCAGAGATAGTGACTGCTTTGAAAGACCGATTAAGTCATGAAGTTTTTGGTTATACTCGTTGGAATCATGACTATTTTAAAGAAGCGATTGTCTCATGGTATCAACGCCGTTACGATACAAAAATTGCTGATGACTGGATTGTTTACAGTCCAGCAGTGATTTTTTCAGTCGCGAAACTAATTGAAATGTGGTCGAATCCAGGTGATGGCGTTCTTGTGCAAACACCAGCATATGATGCATTTTTCAAAGTGATTGAATCCAATGACCGTCAACTGGTGGAAAATCCATTGCACTATGTTGAGGGTATTTATACCATCGACTTTGAAGATTTGGCAGAAAAATTAGCATACGATACAACTAAAATATTGTTATTATGTAGTCCACATAATCCAACAGGACGTATTTGGACAAATAAAGAGTTAGAGAAAATCGTCGAACTCTGTGAAAAACACCAAGTTAAAATCATTTCAGATGAGATACATATGGATGTTAATGCGCCTGAACACCAAGCCTATCCGTTAGTGCGTTTGAACCGTTATTTAGACAACATTGCCATTTGTACATCGGCAAGCAAAACATTCAATACGCCAGGGTTAATTGGCTCTTATTGTGTGATTCCCTCTGAAAAAGTACGTGCTGATTTTTTAATCGCTTTGAAAAATAAAAACGGTCTATCCTCAACTAGTATTCTGGGAATGATTAGTACAGTCGTGGGCTATAATGACTGCGCGTATTGGGTAGATGCCCTTAATGAGCAGGTAGCGGCTAATATGCAAGTAATTGCTGATTTTTTAGCAGAACATCTTCCCGCAGTTACTTTTAAAAAACCAGAGGCAACATACTTAGCGTGGCTAGATGTCAGTGCTCTCGGGTATAGTGGCGAACAGCTGCAAGAGGCATTGATTAATATCGGGAAAGTTGCTATTATGCCAGGTGCAACTTATGACCCCGGTAATGATCATTTTATTCGCTTTAATGTTGGCTGCTCACAAGCAAAATTAATTGAGGGTTTGAATCGGATGAAGATTGCAGTTTCTGCTTTAAATAATTCAAAATAATTTTTTTGTAATATCTTGTACAGAAAAAAGATAGCGAGTATACTGTATATAGAAAAGTTGTGCAATTCAGCACGTGTATATCGTTTTCGGTATCTCTTTGTAGGAGGAAAAAATAATGAATTTAAGGCATTTAATGATTTTTAAACAAGTAGCAAAAGATGGCAGTGTAACGGTGGCAGCAAATAACTTGCTACTTAGCCAACCCGCTGTATCGCGAGCAATTAAAGAGTTTGAAAAAGAACTAGGGTTAGAATTATTTGATCGTATATCAGGTAAAATCTACATTAATCAATCAGGTAAAATAATCTTAACAAAAGCCGAAAAAGTGTTGATGTTAATTGATGATATCGGAGATTTGTCTCATAAGCTGGCACAGCAAAAGAATTTACGAATGGGTGCCACAATTACAATTGCAAGTACATTGATGTCGCAAATTATCAAAATGCATGAACGTAATTACCCTGAGAACAAAGTGACTGTTTTGGTTGATAACCCAACAGATATCGAACGTAAAATACTTAATAATGAATTGGATTTGGCCTTGGTTGAAGGCGTTAGTTCAGAAAAAGAAATATCAACAATGACGTTATCAGAGTATGATTTATGTTTTATATGCTCTGTTAATAACCCGTTGGCAAAACAAGCAAGCGTTACGATTGATGACGTTTTGAAGGAGCGTTTATTGTTGCGTGAAAAAGGGAGTGCTGTTCGTGATACATTCGATAACTATTTAGCGATGCGAAATATTAGTCCTGAAGCGGTTTGGACGAGCGTTAATTCACCTTCACTTGTTCAAGCAGTGAGCGAAAACCTAGGTGTGTCAATTTTAGCTGCTGACATTGTGCGCAACGTTCGTACAAAAGAGGATATCAAAGAACTTAATATTGAAAATTTCAAATTGACGAACAGTATTGGTATTATCTATCGAACAGACAAACAAAATCATACCGGAGTTAAAGAAATGATTGAAGTCGTACAAAAAATTATTCGCTAACGCTCTAAATAAGGTATAATAAGAATACAGTGATTCATTATTCAAACAAATCCACGTGGGTGTTACAACTTGACGATGGGGGCATTCTCTTTGAGGTGCCCTTTTTTTGTTGTTTTAAGCTGTGTAGTACCGTTTTAAAGCTGAACATGATAAAATAGTTATCAGTTGATAAGCGAAATAAGGAAGGGGAAATTATAATGAAAAGATATGCTAAGTTATTTTTAACAAGCGCAGTGATTTTTTTAGTTATTGATTTATTGTGGTTAGCAGTCATTAGTCGTCAGTTATATGTTGACCAATTAGGTGGTTTAATGGGAGAAACGCGTATCATTCCTGCGGCGATTTTTTATGTGTTGTTTATGACCGGTTTATTGTTTTTTGTTATTGTACCCGCGTTGAATAAAAATAAGCTATCTTATGCTATATTAGTCGGTGGCTTTTTTGGACTCATTTGTTATGGCACATATGACTTAACGAATTTAGCAACACTTGAAAATTGGCCTGTAGTAATCACAGTGCTTGATTTAATTTGGGGGACATTTATTAATGCTGCGACAGCTGGTTTAGTTTTTTGGATAGCAAAACGTCGCCAGTGGTAAATCGTTACAGTATGAAAAGGGGAGTCAAATTCAAATGACTGAATTATTAGAAATAAAAGGGCAACAATTATTACTAGCATTTAAAGTAGGGGCACGTGATGTCATTAAAAAAACGGAAAAACTTAACGCAATCAATGTATTTCCAGTTGCTGATGGTGATACTGGTAGTAACCTTGCATCATTAATGCGTGAAGTTTTGGCCGTACAGGCGTCGGAGAGTGAAACCGTATCTGTCATTTGTAATCGTATCGGTGAAGCGGCTCTTATAGGTTCACGTGGAAACTCAGGTATTATTTTTGCACAGTACTTAAATGGTTTTGCGCAACATATGCCTGAAAAATTAGCGATTACAATTGATGATTTTATAAAAGGTGCGCATGGCGCTGTCGAGAGTGCCTATCAATCAATTAATAATCCGACAGAAGGAACGATGCTCAGCGTGATGAGAGATTTTGCCAATGCGATTGTGATGTCAAAAAAAACGCAGTCATCTTTATCAAATATCATCACTCAAAGCATTGCAGCTGCAGAAGTTAGTGTGAATAATACGCCGAATCAGCTCAAACTCTTAAAGTTAAATGCAGTGGTAGATTCAGGTGCGTTGGGCTTTTATACCTTTATTGAAGGCATGAGCAACGCGTTAACGAATCCAGACATGATGAGTGAAGAGAATTTAACTGTAGAGCCACAGCTGCGTTTACAAGAGGTTGAAACACATCGTTTTGCAGAAGCGCCGACTTATCGTTATTGTTCGGAAGCACTTTTAAGTAATGTTAATCTAAGTGCCACAGAAGTTAAAGCAGCCATTTCAGATTTAGGTGATTCACTTGTTGTGGCAACGAGTCAAAACAGTGCACGGATTCATATTCATACCAATACACCTGAACGTTTTTTCCATCAAATCGCAACATTCGGCACAGTGGTTGATCAAAAGGTAGATGATATGTTATTGCAGTATCAAGTGAAACAAGAACGCAAACACCGTATTGCACTTGTCACAGATTCAATTGCGGATTTACCAGCAGAATTTATTCTAGAACAGCAAATTCAAGTGTTGCCGATGAACTTGTTAATTGATGAAACCAGTCATTTGGACAAATTAACCATCACGTCGGATTATTTTTATCAGCGTGATCTAACAGCTCGTGTGAGTTCTTCACAACCCAGTCTGCGCCTCATTGAGAATCGTTTTGCTTACTTGAAAAGTTATTATGAGGAAGTAATTGTTGTGACAGTAGCAGAAAAATTAAGTGGTACATTTTCAGTTATCAAAAAAGTCGCAGAAGAAATGAGCACACCCACTTTTAAAATTGTGATGATTGACTCGAAACAAAATGCAGTCGGACAAGGGTTAGTTGTCTTACAAATTGCAGATTGGATAGCCGCAGGTAAAACACTGAGCGAAATTGAAAAGTTAGCGGAGCCATTGGTTGCGAACACTGAAATTTTCGTAAGTGTTGATACAGTTGATGGGATGATCCAATCAGGGCGTTTACCTGGACGATTAGGACCACTTGCGAAGCGACTTAATCTGAAACCGATGATTGGCTTAAAAGCTGACGGAGGTGGAACGATTAAGGGTATAGCATTAAGTACCAAAGGTAGCGAAAAGCAATTGTTGAAAAAAATTGCACGACTGCATCGTAAGCAGCCTATTACTCGTTATGCTATTGTACATGGGAATGATGCTGTACGAGCACAACGGATGGCAGCATTGGCAGAACAACAACTAGGCTTTAAACCGGCCTTCATTGAGGAAATATCAACAGTAGTCGCTATGAGCGCAGGTGAAGGAGCCGTTGCAATTGGAACAACTCAAGGAGAGAAAGAGGAGGGGAATAACTAATGTCAGTTTATCTAGTCGTTACACTGTGTCTATTTGTTTATTTCACAGCATTATTTTTCATCGCGCAAGCTCTACATAATAATTCAATTATTGATTTAGCTTGGGGACCAGGTTTTGTTATTGTTATCTGGGCAGGTTATCTTTTAATGGCGGAAAAAACACAAATTGCGACGATTGTTTTGGTACTTGTTACAATTTGGGGTGTCCGTTTATTTGCACATTTGGCAAAAAGAAACATTGGTAAACCCGAAGATTACCGTTATGTGAACATGCGTAAACGTTGGGGAACAAATTTTGCAAAATTAAAAGCATATTTGAATGTTTTTGTACTACAAGGGGTATTGTTATATATCGTAGCATTACCTTTATTTAAAGTAACAACAGCTGAACCAGCTGAAATGTCTTGGTGGAATTACCTTGGGATTATTATTTGGGTGATTGGTTTCGCTTATGAAGTCATTGGTGATTGGCAATTAACAGCATTCAAAAATAACCCAGCTAATAAAGGTAAATTATTGACGACCGGTTTATGGTCTACAACACGTCACCCAAATTATTTCGGTGAAGCATTGAGCTGGTGGGGTATCTTTATCCTTACGATTACATCAGTCGGCTCGCTCATCGGTATAATAGGTCCGATTATTATTACACTGTTATTGTTGTTCGTTTCAGGTGTACCATTACTTGAGAAGAAATACCGCGATCGTCCTGATTTTCAAGTGTATGCACAAAAAACAGCGAAGTTTGTACCGTTTATTGGTAAAAAAGGTTTGTAAACCCACCGTTTAAAATAGAACACATGAGAAAAGCAGCCCAGACAAAATTTAATAGTCAGGAGGCTGCTTTTTTATGATTGATAGCTATTCAGCGATTAATAATTTAATCTGTTGTTCTTCAAAAAAGTCACGATAAGTGTTGTCGATGGGGTTATTGGTCACAACCGTAGAAACATCTGCTAATGGCATATAAGTCAATAGCGTCGCTTTTTCAAATTTTGAATCATCAACAAGTAAAAAAATTTCATCTGCAATTTGAACAAGGTTCTTTTTGATTTCATGTTCCATCAAGTCGCTATTTGTAACACCACTATGTATAGATACAGCAGTAGCCGCCATAAATGCCTTGGAAATATTGTACTGGCTCAATTTAGCTTCCATATGTAAGCCGACAAAAGAACGTGTTTCTCTCTTATAGTGGCTGCCTAAGCTTAATAAAGCAATATTAGGATGCAAAGCACACGCGTTCATAATATCCAAGTTATTAGTTAAGACAGTGATATTAATGTCATTCGGTAGATAGTCAATGATGCTACGAGTAGTTGTCCCAGAATCAATAAAGATAAAATCGCCCGGTTTAATTTGTGCAGCTGCCAATTGCGCAATGCGCTCTTTCGCTGTTGCATGAACGATGTTACGATGTTCAAACGGCGTTAAGCCATAGTTAACAACTGATTTAACACCACCATAAACTTTTTCAATTGAACCATCCTGTAAAATGATATTAATATCACGGCGAATGGTATTTTTAGAAACACCGAAGTAATCACATAATTCATCTAGTGTAGCCGAACCTTTAGTGTGTATGTATTCTTCAATTTTCACTAAACGTTTTGTTTTCATAGTCGTACACATCCATTCATCAGGATTTAAACATTCTCTATCTTGAAACTTATCATATTTTTTCTATATAAGCAACAGCATTACACACACCACTAAAAAGTGATAACTAAATGTGACAAAATAGTTTGTTTTCACAAGGGTATGTCTATAAATTAAGGTGGAAAAGCGTTACAATATAATATATAGAGTGTTTTTTTATTAAATTAAAAGTAGGTGAGTACAGAATGTTAAATGGCAAACAACAACTATTAATTTTAGCTTTGATTGCAGTCATCAGTATTGGCAGTTCTGCTTTGTTTTGGTATAGCCATACAGCCTCAACATCTACGAATGTTTTGGAGAAGGAAATTGCTGATAAAGAAATTGAAGTCGCTGATTTAGTAAACGATTTAAATAAAATGAAGACAGAAAAAGCAGCAGAAATAGAAGCTCAAGCAGATGAAAAAGCAAAAATCAAAGAGGCACCACTAGATAGTCAAGCAATCAATGAAATTAACACTAATTATTTGGCAGACAGAGACTTAGCAGCCAATTATAATGGGGCACAAGTGATAGTGAGTGCAACCAGTGATCAAATGCAGCAAAAAATGCAAGCAAGTAAGAAGCCTGGTGAAGAACAAACATTTATGACCGATAAAATCACGCCAGAGCTGCGCATGATTAGCGAAAAACATAATAATGTTACAGTTGTACTCATCAATGCAAAAGGTGAGAGCATTATTGTAATAAAAGAGGGTAAGGTTGATTACCGTTTTTAAACAGCACGACTTGTGAAAAAAGTAAAAGCATGACATAATGGTAAAAATGAGTTGATGAAGGGAACGGTGGCAAGAATGACGAAAGTTATTATTGTTGATAAACTGGTTAGACGCTAATGCTCTGTAGATGAATCACTGTATCTATGGAGCCTAAATGTTTTTTAATCTTCGATGTCACCGCAGTTTACGGTGTTATTTAAGATGTGAATAAACATTTTGAACAGTATTGAATATCTGGATGAAAAACAGTGTTCATATTGGTTTTAGGCTGCTTAAATGTAGCCTTTGCCCGTATCCCGAAGCAGAGGTACTCTTTTGAATGAAGAGGCATCCTGCTTTTTTTTGTTTGTCTGATTTAATAGTATGATGAAAAGAGGAAATAGGAATGAGTTTATTACGGATTGAAAACTTAAAATATGAATTACCCGATAAGGTGCTTTATGAAAATGGCGACTTGCAGTTAAACCCTGGCGATCATTTAGGTTTAGTTGGTAAAAATGGCGCTGGAAAAACAACATTGCTTAAAATTTTAATGGGTGAAATAATGCCAGATGAAGGACGCATTGTCTGGGGACGAAGAACAACAGTGGGCTATTTGCAACAACATCTGCAATTTAGTGACGAAGAAACCATTACTACTTATCTTCAAACAGCCTTTGCTCGTTTATATCAATTAGAAGCTGAAATTGGTGAGATGTACATGCGCGTTGCTGATGAACCTGATTTATTAGCTAAAATTGGGGACAAACAAGAAGAATTGGAACAACGTGAGTTTTACCAAATTGACAGTAAAATAGAAACAATCGCTAGTGGTTTAGGTATTAATGTAATGGGATTAGACCGTCAGTTGAACCAGCTAAGTGGGGGACAAAAATCGAAAGTCATGTTGGCGAAATTATTACTTGAACAACCAGATGTCTTGTTATTAGATGAACCGACGAACTATTTAGATGATACACATATTGAATGGCTCACTAATTTCTTAAATCCTTTTACAGGAAGTTTTGTTGTTATTTCCCATGATGAAGCTTTTCTTGATGGCATAACAAACTGTATTTGTGATATTGAATTTGGGCGTATCAAAAAGTATCCAGGAAATCTCCATAAAGCTTTAAAACTTAAAGCCGAAGCAAATGAAGTGTATTTAAAGAATTATTATCAGCAACAAGAAAAAATTGAAAAGATGGAAAAATACATCCAAAAATATAAAGCGGGATCTCGTTCGACAATTGCTAAAAGTCGTGAAAAGCAATTGAATCGAATTGAACGTTTAACACCACCGAGTACCAATGCGATAGGTGAATATGTGTTCCCTTATGTTAATACGAATTCGGATATGACCATCAGTCTCCAAAAACTTGAAATTGGATATGAGGCACCGTTATTACCACCTATCAATTTAAGTATTACGACAGGTGAAAAAGTTCTGATTAAAGGATTTAATGGTCTAGGGAAATCAACGTTGTTAAAAACAATTTTAGGGTTAATTTCACCATTAGGCGGGAATGCTCAAATGCCAACGAGTGGAAAAGTGAATTACTTTTCTCAAGAGTTAGAATGGGACGATAGTAATGATACACCGTTTAGTTTTATCAAAGAGAAATTACCAAACCTAACTAATAAAGAAGTGCGCATCAAGTTATCAAAAAGTGGCTTAAATGCAGAACACGTCGAAAAGCCGCTCATTCAATTAAGTGGTGGGGAACAAACAAAAGTTAAATTGTGTGCGATGACCCTTGTGAATAGCCACATTCTTATTTTAGATGAGCCGACTAACCATTTAGATAAAGCGACAAAAAATGCGCTCACAACCGCAGTGAAAAATTACCAAGGCACCGTTGTTTTAGTCTCACATGAGAAAAGTTTTTATGAAGGAGTCGTCACTAAAGTAGTGGACGTTGAAAGTATGGGTGCTACTATCGTAGCGGATTCATCCGCTTTACGAGAGTAGTATGGGACGGAAATTTCGTCAGAAATTGAGTACCAATCCTTTGCAAATACCGAAGCTGATTCATGAGCTTACAGTGAAAGTAGGGGGTAGCGGATTCATCCGCTTTACGAGAGTAGTATGGTGCTGTTATCGTAGCGGTTTTATCCGCTTTACGAGAGTAGTATGGGTGCTGTTATCGTAGCGGTTTTATCCGCTTTACGAGAACAGTATGGGACGGAGCGCAAGCGAGTACCAATCCATATGTCTTAAGAGTACGGTTCTGTATGTTAATTCCATATGTAAATGTCTTAAGAGTAGCGTTCTTTATGTTAATTCCATATGTAAATGTCTTAAGAGTAAGGTTCTGTATGTTAATTCCATATGTAAATGTCTTAAGAATTACAATTCCTTATGTTAAGATACTAAGTTTTATATTAACGTTTTTATGTTCGCCAGTCCATTACAAAATGTTGTCTGTGTTTAACGTACTAGAAATAATATACGAAAAAGAATTTCCAATATTTTTGGAGATTCTTTTTTTTTGGATATATAGAGTTTGTAAACGCAAAATAAGATTATCTATCTAAAAATACCTCTGATAAAATCGAGAGAGGGATAAGTTTAAATTCACCCAAAAGAGTATATTTTTATAAAAAAAAGTGGGGACTTAAAATCAGCGGTATAAAAAACATATCACTCTTATTATTTTAGACGACACATTCAATAAAATTAGATTAGTAACCGTTTTTAAAGTTACCACGATTTTTTATTTATTGAGGAGGGATGGCAAATAAAACGCAACTAAATGATCGAAAAGCGACATAGTAATATCAAGGAGGAGTCAAAGTGAAAAAAATAAGCTTTATTCTGATAGTGGGGCTTTTAATAAGTAATCTATCTGTACCATTCATAACAAATGCATCAAGTGTCAGTCAGACAAACAACACAATGGAAAAAAGTTCGACAGAAAAAAAAGAGAATGAAGAAAAAAGTAATACGTCATCAAGTGAAAACACTGAAATAAAAAAAGAGGATGAAGAAAAAAATAATACGTTATCAAGTGAAAACACTGAAATAAAAAAAGAGTCAGAACAAGCAATTACAGTGAGCGAGCAATCACTATCAAATAGTTCGACAAAAGCGACGACTTCAAAACAACCAGTTCAAAAAGTGGTGTCTCCAACGGCTATTGCTTATGGTAATTGGGGTGGGACAAGGTACTCGCGTGATACAAGCACAAATACCATGACATTTATTAGCGGTGGATCAGCTGGCTCTGTAGATGCTGCTCCTTGGAAAAACTTCAAAGCTGAAAAAATCATTTTTAATAGTACGGTCGTTATGCCTAGTAATATGAATGCTATGTGGAGTGGCGCGTTGTACTTAAAGTCCTTTGAAAAAATGAGCAATGTTAATGTATCAAATGTCACATCAATGGCAACGATGTTTTATAATAATATGTCATTGGAAAAAATCGATTTAAGGGGCTGGGACACGAGTAAGAACACATCCTTTAGTTGGGCATTTAGGTTTGCTGGTGCTTTAACTTCCGCTAATCTAGCTAACCTTAATGTATCAAATGTCACGAATTTCTCGGGGATGTTTGAAGGGGCTAGAAGCTTGAAGGAGGTCGATTTCAGTGGTTGGAAACGCAGTTCAAGAACAGTTACTAGCAGTAACATGTTTGCTGGAGCGACACAATTGAAAAAAATAACGATTCCAACAGGAACATCATTCAGAGTAGATGCAGCCTTAGAACCTATTACGGATACTGATAATTACAGCGGCAGTTGGATTTCAGAAAATGAGAAAGGGAGGACATATACACCCGCAGAATTCATGGGATATGTTTCACGTAATGCTGGTACGTATGTGTGGGAACGTAAAAAAATTGATCTTAAAGTTGAGTACCGTGATGAAAATAACAAATTAATTTCCGGAGCACAAACAAAAAAATTGCAAGGTTATAAAGGTGATAGTTATGACGTATCTACCCCTGAATACAAGCAATCAATTCCAGGTTATAGTCTCTTGGAAGATAAACTACCAACAAATGCTAAAGGAAAATATAATGAAGATGCTACAATTGTTTACAGATATATGAAGTATAAAACACCGACATTGAAAGCGAAAAATTCAAGGTTGTATCACACACAGACATATAATCCAAAGGATAATTTCGTATCCGGGACAGATGCACTGGGTGCGTTAATTTTGCCAAATGATGCGAACTTGAGTTTTGGTGGCGAAGAAGTTAAAATGACAGAGCCAGGGACATATAAGCAAACAATCACCTACTCTTATGGTGATAAACAGACGGTAACTGCCGATTATAATGTTGTTGTAATAAGGGATCAAACAACGGTGGAAACGCAAGATGTTAAATTATATGTGGGGGATACATTTGACCCGAATTCACCATTAACAAATGTACGAAATAAAGATGGTGAGCGACTTGATGCAGCAGATATTGTGCGTTTAGGTTATTATTACATCAATGGTAATATAATCTCAGAGTTTGAAAAAATACAGATTGATACAAGCAAAATTGGACGGTATCAATTAAATATTGCACTTAGGAATGCAGTGCAAGCTGGAATTGTATCTGAAATGAAGTTTATTAATGTGGTGGAGGATCAAACGAGTATTGAGGCCAAGGATATTGAGTTGAATAGAGGAGATAAATACGATCCTGAAGCCGGTTTTATTCAGGCAACAAATGCTGATGGAGAGGTGCTTGCTTTTGATAAGAAGATGACTTGGGGTTTAAATGGTGTTGAGGTTGATACGACTGTCGCAGGGACATATCAAGTTGTTTATGGTATAAAAGACCATAATGGTGAATTAATTACTGTGACTAAAAATGTGGTTGTTAACAATTTAGATAAAGAAATTAACGTAACGCTACCAATTGAGATGCTTTTTAGCAATACGGAAGACAAAACAGTAAATAAAAAAATTGAATCTAATCGCTATAAAATTATTAATAACTCACAGACCCATTCAGTCGAGCTAGAATTAAGCGCATTTAAAGAAGTAGTCACTGATGGTATTAAACTGTTAACTTCAACAGAACGTGACCCTGTTAATTATAGTGAAGCCGCTCGTTTGAATTTAGTTGTGGATAATAATCAGCAAATTTCCTCTTTGAATAAAGATACGCCAGTTTCAGCTATGGGAGTCATAAAAAAACAAAAACAAATGAATTTACAGTTTACTGGAAGTTACTTTGGTGAAATAAAGAAAGATTCTGTAAAAAAACTCAAACAACAATTAGTATTAAAATTTAGTGTGCCTCTTTAAGTGAGGCAAAATAAACCGTCATTGAAGCCTCGTAAATGTTTAGGCTTGCTTAATGCTGATTACAAAGTTGTATTAGTTAACAGTTATTGGGCAAGCTTTTATAAAAAGGTAAGATAGTTAATTCGTAATTTGAAAAGTATGAGTACGTCATATGACATATGACATAAAATAAAGCTTCAATAAAAGACAAACAAATGTTTACTAAAAACAGTCGTGTATTTGCGACTGTTTTTTTGCGTTTCTTTTGCTTCATATGGAAGCGGATTTAGGGGAAGGCTTTTCTAATTATCATTTTTTGGAGTAGTCATAATTTTTGTGTG
>NZ_JAFYUW010000107.1:0-11846 GCF_017549435.1 Brochothrix sp. | reverse complement strand
CTTTTACTTCAAAAATGGATTTGTTGCTTTTTCATGTCCGATTGTTGTGCTGTCACCATGGCCTGGATAGGCTGGCAATATATCGGGTAAAGTAAGTATGTTATCGCGGATACTTTGTACGAGTTGTTCTTGACTGCCTAAGTAGAGATCAGTTCGTCCAATACTTCCTTTGAACAGGGCGTCGCCGCATACGATAAAGTCTTCAAAAACAATGGTTACGCTGCCTGGTGAATGTCCGGGTGTTTCAACGACATGAAAAGAAATATCACCTAGTGTATAGGTTTTACCTGTTTCAAATAGTTCTTCGGCGGCTTTTGCTACAATCGGGTTACCGCTTCCTGCTGAAAGATTTAACTCAGGATTAACGAGCCATTCTTTTTCAATGGGGCTGACATAGACCGGAATTGTGTAAAGGTCGCGTATAGGTTGTAAAGAGGCGATATGATCAAAATGCGCATGTGTCAATAAAACTGCAACTGGTTTCGTTGCTGTTTTCTCTATTGTTGCAACGATTGTCTCATAATCTTCACCGGGATCGATAATTAAGCTATAACGATCATTATGTACGATATAACAGTTTTCTTGAATGTTTCCGTTAACGATACGTTCAATTTTCAACATAAAAAACCCTCCTTCTATTAGATGCAAAACCATTATAACATGAAATAAATTTCAAATAGAAATCATAATGTTCAAGGTTGTTCACAAATTAAGAAACTTTATTACAAATAATTAATAATTAACTTGAAATATAATTTCATGTGCGATACACTTGTTTTGTAAACGTGTACATATCTATATTAAAGGAGTGGGAATAAATGATTGAACATTTAAACACTGAAAAACGTAACGAGAAAACAGCGGACTTAGATCAGATGTCTGTCTTAGAGATACTAACTGTGATGAACCAAGAGGATGAAACAATTCCGAAAGCGATTGCTAAAGAATTACCTGCGATTGAAAAAATGGTCAAAGCGGTTATTACGGCTTTTGAAAAAGGGGGTCGCTTATTTTATATTGGTGCTGGAACGAGTGGTCGTTTAGGTATCCTTGATGCGGTTGAATGTGTACCAACATTTGGTACTGAACCGGAAATGGTACAAGGCTTAATTGCGGGTGGCGCGAAAGCGATTAAAGATGCAGTTGAAGGTGCTGAAGATTCAGAGGAATTAGCGGTTGCTGATTTGAAAGCTGCCCAATTAACTGAGAACGATGTTGTCATTGGTATCGCGGCGAGTGGTCGTACACCTTATGTTATTGGTGGTTTGGATTATGCGAAAAACATAGGTGCAACGACGGGGAGTATAGCGTGTAACGCACCTGCTGAAATTAGTGAGCATGCTGATATTGCAATTGAAGTTGTATCAGGGGCAGAGATACTAACGGGTTCAACGCGTCTAAAAGCTGGAACAACACAAAAATTAGTGTTGAATATGATTTCAACGACAGCAATGATTGGTATCGGTAAAGTATATAAAAACTTAATGGTAGATGTTCGTTCAACAAATATTAAATTAGTGCGACGTGCCAAAAATATCATTAAAGATGCAACAGGTTGTGATGAAGCAACAGCTGAACGTGTGTTTGAAGAGAGTAATCACCATGTAAAAACGGCGATTGTAATTGTATTAACAAATATGAGTTATGAAGAAGCGACAAATAGCTTGGTTGAGAATAAAGGCTTTGTCCGTCGCACAATTGCAAAAGACTAAGGGGGGAACATAATGAGTAAAGAAACAGAATTAGCACAACGGATTTTAGAGCAAATTGGTGGCCTTGAAAATATTAGAGTTGTCAATCACTGTATGACACGTGTGCGTTTGAGTTTGCGTGATAACGATCAAGTCCAAATGGATGCCTTGAAACAAGTAAAAGGTGTGATGGGTGTTGTTGAAGAAGATACCATTCAAATCATCGTGGGTCCTGGTACGGTTAACAAAGTTGCGAAAGCGATGACGGATATGACGGGCGTGGAATTGGGTGCTGAGATTCCAACGGGGAATACGCACACAAGCGGTGGCAGTAATCGTGAAAAAGTAGAAGCCTTAGCTTCAGAAAATAAAGCGAAATATAAAAAAGGCGGCAACGGACGATTTAAACGTATTTTAGCGACAATTTCCGGTATTTTCATTCCGTTAATTCCAGCGTTTGTTGGTGCGGGGTTAATTGCGGGTATTGGTGCAATTATCTCGAACATGTTAGTGGCTGGTACTATTTCAGGTGGACATTGGGAGCAAATCGTTTTAGTGCTGAATGTCATTAAAAACGCATTGTTTACCTTCTTAAATATCTATGTCGGTATTAATGCAGCGAAACAATTTGGTGCGACGTTGCCTCTGGGTGGTGTCATTGGTGGTGTTGTCTTGCTTAGTGGTGTGACACCTGATCAAACGATCCAAAATATCTTTACAAATGAACCTTTGATTGCTGGTCAAGGTGGGATAATTGGTGTAATACTTGCTGTTTACCTCTTATCATTTATTGAAAAAGGGTTACGTACGTTTGTGCCTAATGCGATTGATATTATTGTGACACCAACGATTGCATTGCTTGTGACAGGTCTGGCGACAATCTTCTTGATTATGCCGGGCGCAGGTTATATCTCAGATGGTTTGTTAACAACAATTAACTGGGTGATTGGTACAGGTGGCGCAATTTCCGGCTTCTTGTTAGCGGTATTGTTTTTACCGATGGTAATGTTTGGTTTACACCAAGTGTTAACGCCGATTCATATCGAAATGATTGCTCAAACAGGAATGACAACATTATTGCCGATTATTGCAATGGCAGGTGCCGGTCAAGTTGGTGCAGCAATTGCGTTATGGGTTAGATGTCGTAAAAATAAACCGTTAACAAACATCATTAAAGGTGCTTTACCAGTTGGTGTGCTTGGGATTGGAGAGCCACTCATCTATGGTGTAACATTACCATTAGGACGTCCATTTATTACTGCTTGTTTAGGTGGTGGTATTGGTGGTGCTGTGATTGGGTTATTCGGTAATGTGGGTTCAATTGCAATCGGACCGTCAGGTGTTGCCTTGATTCCGCTAATTAATACAGGTCATTGGATGATTTATATTTATGGCTTATTAGCTGCTTATGCTGCAGGTATGGTATTAACCTATTTCTTTGGTGTACCAAAATCAGCAATGGAAGCGATTGATGAAGACTAGAGAAAAGCAGACTGCTAATAAAAGTCTGTTCCAGATTGTAGACAAAGTATCGAAAAGCTTCTTTTTTCTTTGCAGATGATTTAAACGACTTTGACTACGATATGAGAAGGCTGAATAGAAATGCTGTTATAGTAGGAACAACGAGCGAGTGACGGTGCGCGTACTAATGGTACGTAATCCCAAGCAAGCAAGAAGTGACGACCTGGAACAGTGTTTATCTTCAGTCTCAAGCAGACTGCTAATAACAGTCTGCTCTTTTATTTTAAGGAGTGATAATATGTTGGGTTTTTTAGTATCATTAACAGAACAAAGTATCGCAGAAAATAAGCGTTTGATTAAACAGATGGCAACCGCAGGTAGTCGTTACGTGTTTACTTCGTTACAAATGCCTGAAGAAAGAGACCGTGATTTAACAGCTGTTATAAAAGAGCTAGGTGACTGTATGAAAGAGCAGCAGTTACAATGGATAGCTGACGTATCGCCCGCAACATTTGAACGTTATACTGAAGCGGATTTAGCATCATGGGGATTCACTGGTTTAAGGATTGATGATGGCGTGACAATGAGACAAATTGCGGGGATGACACAACGATGGCAAATTATTTTGAATGCCAGTACCTTAACGGCTGCTGATTTAGCCGAACTAACAGCGGAACAGGCTGTATTTGAAAACTTAAGTGCCTGGTATAATTATTACCCACGTCCTGAAACGGGATTGGCACGTGAGGCAGTGAGAGCACATACGAGCTTCATCAAAAGCCATGGTTTAACAACAGGTGCATTTATTCAAGGAGATGGTCAACAAAGAGGGCCGATTTTTGCTGGTTTGCCAACATTAGAAGCACATCGTGACCTGCATCCATTGGCGCAGTACTTCGATCTGCTAGATATTGGTATCGATACGGTTTTAATTGGTGATTTGAGTTTAGCTGAATCAACATTAGTGCAATTTAAGAAATGGTTTAATGAACGCATTATCCAGTTACATGTGACCGTTTTAGAAAATACCGTGGATTGGTTATCACCTGTTTATCAAGTGAGACGTGATGTGGCACGCGATGTCATCCGAGCAGCAAATAGTCGCATTGAATTTTCTAACCATTATCATCCAATAGCACCTGCTAACTGTCAGGAACGTTTACGGGGAAGTGTTACGATTGATAACGCTGCTTATTTAAGGTATGAAGGTGAATTACAAATTATACTCGGTGATTTGTTAGCGGATGAGAAGGTGAATGTTGTGGGTAGAGTAGTAATGGAAGAACATGTACTATTGCGCTATGTGAATAAGCCAAACTCTCGCTTCACATGTGTCGTACGATAGTGATAGAATAGAAATAATGAAGAGAACGGGGGAGAATGGATGAGTGGGTTAATCAGTCATCGTATAGAAATGAATCTAAGCAAGCTATCTAAAGTGGAACAACAGGTGGCGCAGCTTATTCTGGATAAAGGCCATGCGATTGCACAACTATCAACGCAGGAAATTGCAAAACAAGCACAAACCAGTCCTGCATCAGTGGTGCGTTTTTGTCGTTCGATGGGATTGAAGGGCGTACCTGAGTTAAAGATGGCCTTGTCTGCTGAAAGTGGTCAGGATAAGATGACAGGTTACTATGACATCCGTTCAGATGAAGCCCCCGATATCCTTATACGTAAGTTAAAAGCCAATACCATTCAAACGTTAGAAGATACACTTGCCATGGTTGATGTGAAGCAGCTTCAAACGATAGCGGATAAGATGGTTGAAGCGGAGACGATATTTATATTTGGTATCGGAGCTTCTTGGCTCGTAGCAGAAGACTTTATGCAAAAATGGTTACGATTAGGTAAACATGTTTATGCGGTACAAGATACCCATTTAATGGCAACCATTATGACGACAGCGCCTAAGAAAGCGATGTTCTTTGGTATCTCATACAGTGGTGAGACAAGAGAAGTCATCAAGTTGCGCGATATTGCTAAATTTAATGGGATACAAACAGTTTCGTTAACAGGATTTGGTAGCAATACGCTAAATCGTGAAGTAGATCATGTATTACAAACATCTCATGCGCCAGAAGCCCTTTTAAGGAGTGCAGCAACGAGTTCAAGAACGGCGCAAATGTTTATTGTTGATTCGCTCTTTTATGTATACGCAGCTAAGGATATTGCACGTACACAACAGCTGTTACAGGAAACGCGCGGAACCATTGCCGATTTAAAATGAGAGGATGATCAAAATGAAAACTAAAAGAAGTATGCAGCTGAAAGTGTTTTATTGGGCGTTGATGGCGATCCTTTTTACCATCGTAGCATGGCTGAATACAGAACCTTTTTATCGTTGGATTGCCATTACGTGGGTTGTTATCTGCATCGTGTATATCTTTGTGTTGATTAGAAACTATCATAGAACAAAAAATGCACCCTCAAAAACAGAGGATGCATCAGAGTGAATTCAAGCAGTAAATCGTACACACGGTTTACTGCTTTTTTAATTGAAGAAGAATAAACATCCGCCGATAATAGCTAGCCATAGTAACGTATAATAAACGTCAACGCGTGAAAAAGTCGTTGTGTAATAAAACGTACGTGGGCCAGTCGTGAATTTTTTTGCTGACATGGCGACTGAGATTCGAAAGGCTCTGCGAATTGATTGAGATAACATGGTAATGCTGTAACGTTTCATTTTTTCCCAAACACCACGGGGCCCCTTAATACGAGAAACGCCACGCACACGCATTGCTTTATTTAAAATCGTAATCTCTTCTGCCATGATAGGAATCAATCGAAAGACTGTGAGGAAACTATATGCAATAAAGGTAGGGACTTTGAATTGTTGCATCGCTGAATAAAAGAATAAAACAGGGTTCGTCGTTGTAGCGAATGACAACCCGATTAATGAGAAAAACAATGTACGTAAGATAATCATCGTTCCGTGAGATAAACTTTCACTAGAAATGCGCCACCATAAAAATTGAAATAACACATCATCTCCAAGGCCAAAGAGAATGACGGTAATACCACTAAAAAATGCTAAAAGAACAAAGGGTAATAATAAGCCTACCTTCCATTTTAAAGTTAAGGGCGAAAAGATGAGATATACCAATAAAGCACAACCAGATAAAGCAGCTAAGAGAGTCACATCACGTAAAAAAATCGTTAATAATGTGATGATAAAGAAAATTAAAAACTTATAGGCCGGATTTACACGGCGAAAGAAAGCTGTTTCAGTTACCATCGTCAAACCCCTCCTTTTACAGTAGCGATACCATCTTTGACATTGATCACACCAGTTGCGTAACGCTCGATGATTTCTGGCTCATGGGTAATCATTAGGATGGCCATGCCTTTTTTGCGCCAATGTTCTAGACTCTCAATCAAGCGGAAGGTATTACGGGCATCTTGACCAAAAGTGGGTTCATCTAGTAATAATAGTTGTGGTTCTGTAATAACGCTTGAAGCAACGCTTAAACGTCGTTTTTGCCCCATTGATAATGAGAGCGGATGAATTGCTTGGCGTGCCGTCAGGCTGAAATAGTCTAAATAGGCGAGGATACGTTCCTCTTTAGCCTCTTCAGTGAGTTTTTCGAATTGTAAGCCAAAGGCCAAATCCTCTTTTACTGTATCACATACAAATTGATAATCAGGATTTTGGAAGACGAAGCCCGTTGTTTCTTGTGAACCATTTGGGAAAGTGAGTTTTCCGCTTGTTTTAAGCAAGCCGCGAAGTCCTTCTAACAAGGTGGATTTCCCTGAGCCGTTCTCCCCGGAAATACAAAGCCAATCCCCCGTTTGAACAGTGAGGTTATCTAGGGAAACGACTGTTTGTTTTTTTCGTTTTACTTTGAACTGTGAAGCGGTGAGTAAATTTTCAGGAGATGCGATAGGAATACGCTCGAATTTTGGAGCAAGTGTCCAACTTTCAGGGTGCCAAATCCCGGCATCGTGCAGATAGTCTGTATGTGTTGTCAAAATTTCAGCAGTAGGTCCATCCGCTATAATGGAGCCATCTTCTGACATAATGACTATGCGCGAGACATAATCGATAATTTCGGTAATCTTATGTTCCACTACGATGACCGTTTGTTGCTGAGTGAGCTGTTTCATTTGTTCCCAAAAATACTGTGTTGCTTCAGGGTCAAGCATTGCTGTGGGTTCATCTAGGTAGTAGAAATCACTTTTCAGAGCTAATAAACTCGCTAATTGCAAACGTTGCTTCATTCCGCCTGACAATTTATTGATGGCGGTATGTGTATCCGTTGTAACGTTAGCAAGTGCCATGTAATGAGCAATACGCTCCGGCATCTCTGCTGAGGGAATTTGTTGATTTTCAAATACGAACGCAATTTCTTCATCCGTGTAAGGCATGTTGAATTGCGCATCAGGATCTTGAAAGAAATACGCGGTGTTATCAGGGACACGTAAATCATCCCATTTAGCAGGGACATCAATAATGGTTGGAATAAGCCCAGCTAATACTTCGAGTAAGGTGGATTTACCAGCACCACTAGGGCCTAAAACTAAGATTTTTTCACCGCTTGTATAAGAAAAATCCAGATTTTTAAGAAACGCTTCTTTCATACCTGGAAATAACAGTCGTAGATTTTTTGTGCCATACTCGTTATTTGAGAGCATCGTAGTCATCCTTTGTGATGGGACGTACCATTTGAGCAACACCTGTTTTCTCCATTGCTTTAGCAAGGTAGTAAGTTAAGAAACCGGTAATGATGATTGTACCAATGAAGCGGAAAATAATGATAAGAGTCAAAGCCCAAGGTTGAACAGCGAGGTAACCATATGGCCAGTCAATTAAGAAAGAAGCAAGGCAAGCTAGTAAGCCTGATATAATAGCCGTATCTAATGTGAAACGACGGTAACGCGTCATCAAAAAGATGAGTTCACAAGCAAGTCCTTGACCAATACCGTAAACAAAACTTTGCATCCCCATACCTCCTGCTAAAAATGTTTCAATTAGCGCCGCAGCTGCTTCTGCTATTAAGGCTACACCAGGTTTGCGGATAATTAACATTGCAAATGGCCCGGCCATGAACCAAAACCCATAAATCACTTGTTCCAATTGTAAACCAAAGGGTTTTAATAAATCATAAGGAATCGTACCTACTTTATAAATAATCCCGAACACTAATGCAATGACAATCGCTACCAAGGTATCCTTTAATGTGAGTGTCTTTTTCATCTGAATCTCCCCTTTTATCTTATTTTAGGGCATAAAAAAAGCCCCGTTTACATTACCCAAAACCAGGGTTGTAAGCGAAACGTGTTAAAGGTACAGACTTAACCTTTATAATAAATAGACGTTTCCACTTTCCTACGCTGGTATTAACCAAATCAGGTTCAAAGGGATTAGACATACCGTCTATCTCAGCTAAATGAATAGCACCCCTAGTGGATAAATATAAGTTGGTTAAAATATAACACAGACGTTTCACATTAGCAAACGCCGCTCTTTTGTTAACTTTTAAAATAAAAGGTTGACATTGTTGGTGAGGAAAGTTAAAATTTACTTATTCGAGGAATAGGGGAGATTCAGATGAAAACACATTCAATTGCATTTATAGGGATAATGATAGCAGTACTTATTATTTTAGGATTTATACCACCGATCACGATAGGAATCATACCCGTTCCAATTGCAGTACAAAGCATGGGTGTCTTATTAGCAGGATTGTTATTAGGTAAGCGGAACGGTACTATCGCAGTATTGTTATTGTTGCTGCTTGTTGCAGTAGGTTTACCTGTTTTGGCAGGAGGTCGTGGTGGGTTCGCGTTGTTTTACAGCCCAACTGCTGGTTATATAATTGCTTATCCAATCGCTGCTTTTTTAATTGGCTGGTGGAGTGGTAAGTTAGGCGAAAAGCCCTCATTTCTTCGGTTGTTCGCAGTGACTGTTATAGCTGGGGTGCTAGTCATCGATTCATTTGGAGCAATTGGTTTACACTTTGTTACGGGTATGCCTTTAAAAGCTGCATTCTTATCGAACTTGGTATTTATTCCAGGTGATTTACTAAAAGCGATATTGAGCGTTATCATTTTACAACGATTACCCAAAAATTTACGCTACAAGTTAAGAGCCTAATAAAAAAGTCCTATATCGGCTATGGTTAGCGATATAGGGCTTTTTGTTGTTTCTGGAATAATCAATTAGAAGTGTTATAATGACTGTAAGTTAATAATTAGTGTATGAGTGTTAGTGCCAGATATAAATTGATAAAATTTTATAAAATACGTCAATAAAAGGAGAACGATATGACAAGAAAAAAATGGCTTGTTGTGGGCGGTGTGATTGTTGCATTGGTTTTGGTAGCGAGTGTTTTTGGTGTGAAAAAGTATCAAAATGCTAAGGCCGAACGAGAAAAATTAGCAGCTGTTCAGACTGTTGCTAATAATTATGTGAAAAGTTTGCAGTCAAAAGATTTTAAGAAGTTAACAACACTATTATCCAATGATAGCATTAAAGCTGAAGGTTTAGACGAAAAAGAATTGGTAACAAAATACACTAATATTTATGAAGGTATTAATGCTACGATTACGAACATTAAGGCAGATGAAGTTAGCTACGATGAAGCTGATGATAGTTACTCGTTTTCTTATGATATGAAGATGACAACAACTCTTGGTTCATTACCCGTTAAGCGTTATACTGTCAAATTTGTATCAGATAATAATGAATGGAAGGTTAAATGGCTCACAAGTTTAATTTTTCCGGAAATGAAAAAAGGTGACAAATTACACATTGAAACGTTCTCTCCAGTTAGAGGGACGATTAGTGATAAAGATGATGCGCCATTAGCGAAAGACAATGATGAAGGAATACGAAATTATGAATTAGGAGCAGCGGGTTCAGCGATAACGGGTTATGTTCGTCCTGTAACAGCAGATGATATTAAAGATAATCCTTTGTTAGGTGAGCATGATGTGATTGGAGCTGCCGGTTTAGAAGAAACCTTTGACAAAGAACTACGTGGTGAACGTGGAGGGAAAATTAGTATCGTTAAAGAGGATGGAAAAGAACGTGCTGAACTACAATTGAAAGAAACCAAGAATGGTAAGGATTTCACTACAACAATTGATAGTAAGTTGCAAAAGGCTTATTATGCTGCGTTTGCAAATGATAAAGCAGCAGTGACAATGCTTAATCCACAAACGGGTGAAGTGATGGCAGCAATCAGTACGCCGTCATATAATCCAAACGACTTTGTTAAAGGTTTAAGTGCTACTCAGTGGGAGGCATACAATGATGCTGACAAAAAACCATTATTAAATCGTTTAACTGTCCGTTATGAACCAGCTTCTACTTTCAAAGCATTGACGGCTAGTGCAGGGATAGAGCACGGGACATTGATTCCAGATGAGGAATTGAATATTAAGGGATTGAAGTGGCAAGCAAACAGCGATTGGGGCGATTATAAAGTAACACGAGTAAGTGATGTTAATCCTGTCGATCTTAAGAAGGCACTCGTATACTCAGATAATATTTACTTTGCACAACAAGCTATAAAAATGGGGCAGAAAGCATTTACTTCAAAAATGGAACAATTTGGTTTCAATGGAGAGGATAAATTCCCGCTTGAGACAAAGGCGCCACAACTCTCAACAGATGGTTTGAAAAGTGAGGTGCTTCTGGCGGACACTTCTTATGGACAAGGGCAAGTATTAATGTCACCTATCCAGTTAGCGCGTAGTTATACTCCTTTTGCGAACAGCGGTAAGCTTATAGAACCACAATTGATGAAAACAACAGAGAAGAGCCCAGAAACAAATGCCATATCTGAGGAAACAGCAAACATAGTCATGAAAGATTTAGAAGCAGTGGTGTCTGATTCGCAAGGTACTGCGCATGAGTTGCGAATTTCCGGCCATAGATTAGCTGCTAAGACGGGGACGGCTGAAGTGGGTAAATTGACTCAAGACAGTAAAGGTTCCGAAAATTCTAGCTTGGTTGTTTTGGACGCAGATAAAAAAGAGTATGTATTAGCAGGTATATTAGAAGGTAGCGATAAAAAACCAAGTCATCATCTTATAAAACAAGTGAAAAAAGTTTTGGAAGAATATTATAATTAATTAAACAAAGAGTATTCTCGAATAAAGAGAATACTCTTTGTCGCTTTATATAGAAGAGAAATACTTTTAGTGGATCATTATTACTGAGTTAATGCTGGTTTAACAACAATCATAGTCGTTCATCTTAAGGTAGGTAATTGTCGGTTTTTAATGGATTTATCTAGCTTAGAGTGGCTGTTAGATGTTTTTTACAATGTACTTTGTATTCTTAAGAAGAAAAAGATGATAAAGTGTTGACTTAATACAGTATCTGTTATATTATATAAAAGTTGCATCAAACAGAAAAGCAAGTTTTCAACTGTGATTAAGTCGTATAACTGAATGTTAAAAACGCCTTGACACGAAAGAGATTAGCATGCTATACTGTAAAAGTTGCATCAGACAAAAAGTTTTGTTGCTTCAAAAAAATATTATAAAAACTTGTTGACATAATGTCGGCAATGAGGTAATATTAAGAAGTTGTCAAAAAGAGTTTGACGGCGATTGACCTTTGAAAACTGAATGAACGAAAAGACATATTATATGCTTAAACTCTTCGGAGTTTAACCAATTAATTTCGTAACGCAAACAAGTAACAAATTTTTAGCTAGCGAACTAGTTAAGGATCAT
>NZ_JAFYUW010000014.1:0-8565 GCF_017549435.1 Brochothrix sp. | reverse complement strand
CTTAACTAGTTCGCTAGCTAAAAATTTGTTACTTGTTTGCGTTACGAAATTAATTGGTTAAACTCCGAAGAGTTTAAGCATATAATATGTCTTTTCGTTCATTCAGTTTTCAAAGGTCAATCGCCGTCAAACTCTCGCTGATAACTACTTTAATATAACATATCTATTAACTCACGTCAACATCTTTCGAAAAATGTTTTCAGGAGATAATTTGAAGTCGTCGTTTTGACAACTTCTTAATATTATCATCCGTTGATTTAAAAGTCAACACTTTAAATAAAAAAACTAATTGGTATATTTCATTACCCAATAACTGATCCCATCATCTTTTTCCTGAATCGTTTTTACCCAACCCTCTTTAGCATAAAAAGCCAATGCTTTTTCGTTTTCAGTCACACATTTTAATGTCGCAGGTAACTCTATTCGATTGAGAGCTTCAGCAATTAATTGAGAACCAATTCCTTTTCTACTCTTAGTTGTATCAACAAACAAATGGTGGATAAAACTATCCGGGACATATGTAGAGACAAAACCTAATATTTCACCCTCTTCTTCTATTAATAAAACTTCTTCATCAATTGTCTGTTTGTCGAAGTCTTCAAGTTTATAAGTTTCCGTTTTATCCCAGGCGAACGCAGCCGTTCTAACTTTTAAAAATATTTCTCGCAACCTTGGTAAATCTTCTTTTTTCATTTCTCTTGCGTACATCATCTTCACCCCTATACACTTACATATATTTCTCTTAAGAACTTCTTTATTATATCGACACCTTCATAAATTTTACAAGTATATTTTTCACAAAACTCTAAACGTAAAGACCCCTCGCCTTTTTCATCTACACACCATATTTCACTATCTTTCTTGTATTTTTGATATTCTTTCGCAAGTAACAATGCACCCTCACCTCTAAATTTAAGAACTTTAGCATCACAAATGTCGCGCATAAGATAACGGCCCCAAGAAAAAGAAACAGTCGGATAACGCATGATATCTTCTTCAAAAAAACAATATGTTTTTTTAGCGCATTCACTGTAAAACGAATCATTCGTTAATTGCGACAATTGCCAAAATGAGAACGTTATGCTGGCATTAGCATTCGGAAGCGCCGTATCTAAACCTTCTTTATCTCTTATGATCAACGGTAATTCACGATCATCTGTAAAATAAAAACCACCGGCTTGCTTATCCTCAAAATGTTCAGTTAAAACATTAGCTAACACAATCGCTAATTCGATATATTTGTGTTTGAATGTCAGTTGGTTAAGCTCAATACATGCTTCTATCAGATAAGCATAATCATCAAGAAAAGCAATCTCTTTTACGACGCCCTCCATTGAAGTGGCATAAAGATTACCGTCTCTATAATTGACGTTGATTAACGCATCAAAACAGTCCTCTGCTCTTCTCTGATAAGATTGATCACCCAATATACGGCTAGCTTTGGCTAACGACTTAACCATTAATGCATTCCACGACGTTTTAATTTTAGTTTCTACAAAAGGAGACAGTTCTTGTTTACGATGATTACTTAACTTAGCTAAACTATCGATTAATTTGTTTCCACGTAGTTCACTGTCTCTCTCATTAACATACAGTATATTTCCCTTCGCTCCTTGCTCTTGTGTTATTAAACCAAAACGATAAGCAAATAACACAGCTGTTTCACTACCAAGAACTGACACAACTTCATCCCACCGCCATTTATAATAGGCACCTTCAACACCTTTTACATCAGCATCAATCGCACTGTGAAAAACACCATTCTCAGACATCAATAAACGGTCTACAAAATCAATTAAACGTCTACTTGTTTCTTTATATAACTCTTTTGACTGATACTGGTATGCAGTGACATAAGAGTCAAGCAACAATGCCTGATCATAAAGCATTTTTTCAAAATGTGGGGAACGATGACGCTCATCTACGGTATAACGAAAGAAACCACCATCTATTTGATCAAACAAAGCACTGTAACGCCATTCTTCTAACGTCTTACTCAACATTTCATCTGCCTCAATAGAGGAATATCGAGTCGAATAGTTCATTAAAAATTGTATAGGCTGGCTTGTTGGGTATTTTGGTGCTTTACCAAAACCAGCGTTTTCCAAATCAAATTGTGCTCTTAAATTACCGTAAAGGTGCTCTACCACTTCTTTATCTGCATAATCTTCCAGCGTATTGTTAGGAGGGTCTGCCAATCCTTTTATTAGTTGCTGACTAATACCTTCTATCTGTTCGGGCATTTCATCATACACCCGCTTCAAATGTTTGATAATCGACATCATTCCTGGTTGATTATGAGTGTCATCCTTCGGTATGTATGTAGCGGCATAAAATGGCGCTTGTTCTGCTGTTAAAAAAACGTTAAGTGGCCATCCAGCTTGTCCAGTTAACATCTGGCAAACCTTCATATAGATGGCATCAATATCCGGACGCTCTTCCCTGTCTATTTTGATGGCAATAAAATGTTCGTTCAGGTAATCAGCGACTTCACTATCCATAAACACTTCATCAGACATAACATGACACCAATGACACGTAGAGTATCCACTGCTTAACAATACTGGCTTGTTTTCATGTTGGGCTAATTCAAATGCTTCATCGCCCCAAGGATACCAATTTATAGGATTGGCTGCATGTTGTTGTAAATAAAGGGACTTTTCAGTCGCTAGATGATTTGTTTTAGAATGTCGCATGTTTCCCCTCCACTTCTATTTTTATATTTTAAAGTAAATTATAGATGAGACGAGCCTTTTACACAACGTTCCGATTTAATCATTCTTGCCTCACCTAGGTTAAAAGAAAAACCTTTACTAATTTAACATTACCGCAGATAATAGGAGAGAGTATTATACTAAAGGAGCGGATTACAAAATGAATATTATTTCTCATACTGTTGAAAAACTACATGACCCTACGGGCATCATTGAAGGTGAACGTTATGAATTTTTCATCGTGTTTAATGTTGATGAAGATGACGAATTATTTGAAGCTAACGGACTTGAGTTACGTGTATTAATCGGACAAAAGGAAGACATTTCTAGAATCGTTATTTACTATATCAAATCGATTGATACAGACACGCAACTAGACATTGCCCTTGACGAAGATGAAGAAGCAGAAATACTTACATTCTGTGCGGATAAAATCAAAGACCTACCACAATTTTAATTGATGAACTAAAACACTTCTACCTCAATTCATTTCGAATTTGAGAAAGAGGTGTTTTTTTGTTCAGAAAAATGCAGGCACTTGGTTAGGTCTTTCGACTTATATCCTTTCAGTTAATAATCATTGAAATCCTCAACTATATCAACATTGTTATACTTTTCCAGACATTTTACTGAAAAGGACTATAGTTTCATAATCAAAGAAAACGTTTACACGCTTTATTTTAGGTGCTATACTCATGTTGTACCAACACATATATCTACAATAGGAGGTTTATTTATGAAATTTTTAAAACCACCCGCACCAAAAGAACGTTTACCAAAAGATGAAATCGATCCGGTTTATAAACGCTTACGGTGGCAAGTATTTATTGGTATTTTCATTGGTTATGCCGGGTATTACTTATTACGAAAAAACTTTTCTCTCGCTATCCCTGGTTTAACAGAAGAAGGCTTCACAAAAGGCGAATTAGGATTAGCGTTATCCGCTGTTTCAATCGCCTACGGTATCAGTAAATTTATAATGGGTATTGTTTCCGATCGAAGTAACGCAAGAATATTTTTACCTTTAGGTCTCATTTTAGCTGCTATCATTAACTTATTACTCGGCTTTATTCCTTTTTTCACATCTTCAATCACAACCATGTTTATTATGCTATTCTTAATCGGTTGGTTCCAAGGAATGGGTTGGCCACCTGCTGGTAGAACACTTGTACATTGGTTCTCTCTGAATGAGCGTGGCGGTAAAACAGCCATTTGGAACGTTGCCCATAATGTCGGTGGTGGTATCATGGCGCCAATCGCAGTAGCCGGTATTAGTTTAACCTCTACTTACATTATTGGCATAAAAGCCTTTAACGGTGTCTTTATTTTCCCAGCATTAATAGCCATTATCGTTGCAATACTTGCATATATTTTAATGCGTGACACACCTCAATCTGAAGGTTTACCACCTATTGAAGAATATCGTAATGATTATCCTAATGCCTCACATGAAACAATTGAAGAAGAATTGAGTGCTAAAGATATTCTCTTTAAATATGTTTTAAATAATAAATGGGTCTGGATGATTGCAGTTGCTAATATCTTTGTCTACTTTACACGTTATGGCGTACTCGATTGGGCACCAGCCTATCTTAGCGAAGAAAAAGGAATGAATTTAAGCGAAACAAGTTGGTCTTACTTCCTTTATGAATGGGCAGGTATCCCTGGCACTCTTTTATGCGGTTGGATTTCCGACAAATTTTTCAAAGGACGTCGTGGTCCGGCAGGCGTTGTCTTTATGTTAGGTGTTGCTGCTGCAGTCCTTGTTTATTGGCTCAATCCTCCAGGCAACCCTTGGATTGATAACGTTGCCTTAATAGCTATCGGCTTTTTAATTTACGGTCCAGTAATGTTGATTGGACTTCAGGCGCTTGATCTTGTACCTAAAAAAGCAGCAGGTACAGCCGCGGGCTTAACTGGACTTTTTGGTTATCTTGGCGGTGCCGTGATGGCAAATGCTTTGCTTGGTTTTGTTGTTGATGCGTATAGTTGGGATGTTGGCTTTACACTTATCTTCATTTCTTGTATCCTTGCAGCTATCGTATTTGCCTTTACATGGAACGTTCGTGGGCAAGAAACTTAATTTTTCATCCCCCATTCAATAGAGTGGGGGTTTTTAATAGGTACTTTTTTGTTCCTACTTGTCACTTACTTTAAATAAGCTTATTATGTATATAAAGCTTATTGTCACATTTATTTGACACAAAAAGCCCTAAATTATCAACAAATTATAGGAGGAATTTTTATGACTACCGATTTATATTCACCGATTAGTATCAAAAACATGACATTGAAGAATCGTATTGTAATGCCACCGATGTGCATGTATTCTGCTCGTGACCAAGACGGGTATACAACAGACTGGCATGTTTCACACTACGCAACACGAGCAATTGGTGGTACGGGATTAATTATCATTGAAATGACCAATATCGAACCTGATGGTCGAATTTCAAATAACTGTCTTGGTTTATGGGAAGATGGTCAAATAGAAGGTATCGCTAAAATTGTTGAAGCTTGTCATGCTGCGGGAGCAAAAGTAGCGATTCAAATCGCTCATGCAGGGCGCAAAGCGACTGATGCTGCTACACCTGTTTCTTCTTCTCCTATCGCATTTGATTCGAATTCTAAAACACCACACGAATTAACAACATCTGAAATTGATGTTCTTATTAATAAATACGCAGAAGCGGCAAAACGTGCTGTTAAAGCTGGCGTTGATGCAATTGAATTACATGGAGCTCATGGTTATCTTATTCATCAATTCCAATCACCATTAACGAATAAACGCTCTGATAAATATGGCGAAAACCTTGGCTTATTTGGTGAACGTGTCATTTCGGCTGTAAAAAATAGCATACCTGCAGAAATGCCACTTTTCTTAAGAACATCAGCCATCGAATTTCATCCAGAAGGTTACGGTTTAGAGCATAGTCTTAATCTTGCTGCTGATTATCTAACTGCTGGAATTGATGTGTTTCATGTAAGTGCAGGTGGTGAAAGTCAAAACGGTCCTTCCGCTACAATCGGTAGTGATGCAGGCTATCAATTAGGTCTGGCTCAAGCATTTAAAAATAAATTCAATGTACCTATTATAGCCGTGGGGAATTTATCTGACGCAGCTCTTTCTAATTCAGTTATTACAAACAATCAAGCTGATATGGTCGCTGTGGGTCGTGGACTTCTACGCAACCCTTACTGGTCATTAAATACAGCGGCAGAGCTTCATAAACAAACAGATGTACCAAAACAATATAGCCCGGCCTTTCCTGACATCAAAAATTAATTGCTAAATAACGAAAAAGCTCCCTCACTGTTTATAGTGAGCGGAGCTTTTTTAATGACTACTTCTAAGTAAACGTAACGAATTCAAAATGACTAAAATCGTGCTGCCTTCATGTCCGATAACACCGAATGGTAAATTCATCATTTGGAAAAAGTTTGAAACAATTAGTATTAACATCACACCTATGGAAAAAGAAATATTCTGTTTAACGATACGTTTCATTTTTCGCGATAATTTAATCGTGCTCGCAATTTGAGTTAAATCATCCTTCATTAATACCACGTCAGCTGTTTCTAGAGCTACATCAGTCCCTTTCCCCATCGCTATACCAACATCTGCAATCGCAAGAGCAGGTGCATCATTAATGCCATCACCGACCATCGCAATTAAATCATTGTTACCTTTCAGTTTTTTAATTTCTGTCACTTTATCCGCAGGCAAGCAATTTGCAATATATACCGGTACACCAGCTGTTGTGCTGATTTTTTTTGCAGTTGTTTCATTATCACCTGTCAACATGATTGTTTGAATACCTAATGCTTGTATCTCAGCAATCGCTGCTTGTGCTTCCGGTCGTACTTCATCTTCCAACGTCGCCATCAAAACAACTTCATCATCACGTTCCATGAACACAACGGTCTTCCCAACGATTGGTGCATTAAATCCTGAGGCTTTTAAAAACTGCTTCACAGACACTTGATTCATCCAGCTTTCTTTCCCCACTTTATAAGTAATACCAGCAACTGTTCCTTTGATTCCCCAACCAGGAAATTCTTCGACCAAAAACTCTTGCTGCGATACAACGCCTTGTTTTTCTAGTTGTCTACAGATTGACTGAGCAATTGGATGATTCGATTGCCTTTCAATTCCTGATAAAATTGCTAGTATCTCCGCTTCTTCTAAAAGTGGTAAAGAATAGATTGAAACGTCAGTTGGTCGTCCTTGTGTTAAAGTACCCGTCTTATCGAACACTATTGTTTTAACCTCACTCAAAGCTTCGATATAACTGCCGCCTTTTACTAAAATCCCACGTTTGGCGCCATTAGAGATAGCAGCAAGTGATGCGGGTGTAATAGACGCAACCAAAGCACAGGGTGATGCAACAACTAATAAAATCATGGCACGATAAAAGGTTGTTGTCCAATCCCAACCCACCAAATAATGCGGGACAAATAACATCAATCCAACGATACCTAAAATAACTTTGACATAACGGCCTTCAAAACGTTCGATGAATTGTTCAGCGGGAGATTGCTCTGCTTGAGCAGTTGCAACTAAATCAATAATTTTCTGGAACACCGTTTCGGATGTTAACTTCGTCATCCGTATTTCAATTGCGCCACTACCGTTAAGGGTTCCCGCAAACACTTCTTTTCCAGGTGTTTTTAGAACAGGAAGTGATTCACCTGTAATAGCAGCTTCGTTTATTGTCGTTTCGCCTTCACTTACAACACCATCCGTTGGCACTTGTTCGCCTGGTTTTATCAATACTCGATCATTAATCTTGAGTTCTGTAACAGGGACAAGTACAGTTGCACCATCTTCCTCAATACGCCAAGCTTCTTGGGGTTGCATACCCATTAATGCGGTAATTTCTTTTTTACTTTTATTCATCGCATATGTTTCTAGCGCGCCACTGATACCAAAGATAAAAATTAAAATGGCGCCCTCCATCCAATAACCAATCAATGCAGAACCAATCGCCGCCATAATCATTAGTAACTCCACATTTAATGCCTTTTTTTCGAACGTTTCCAACAAACCTTCTTTAGCTTTAGCATAACCACCAATAATGTAAGCTAACAAATAACAAGCAGTCGCAACCTTCACATCATTAAACGCACTTAAAATCAGCGCGATTGCAATTAAAACACCTGCAATACCAACGGCAATTAATTCCTTATACTCTGTCATTTTCTCAATTAAATCCATTTTTTTACCTATTCTCAATTAGAACACTCCTCTACTGATAATGAAAATCACTCTCAAACAGCTATTAAAACAACAAATGCCGACGAAACCCAATAAGGCCCGTCAGCATTTATATTAATTACTACTTTAGAATCATTATAACATAGGGTGTATCTTAATGAAAGACACGGTTAATAACAACATTAAATAACAAAATTCCTTAAAACTTTCTTTATCTATCAATCATTGATAATAGTGTATACTAAAATCATTAAATAAGGAGGTTAGATTATGCCATTAATTAAATTATATTACGGGGACACCTATACTACTGAAACGATTGAAACAATCAATACTGTTATTCATCATTCGCTCGAAAATTGTTTTAAAATCCCAGCAGATGATACCTTCCAATTGTGGGTTCCAATGACGCAAAAAAATAATTTTGTCGATGATTGTTATCTACTAGCTGGTGGACAACGGAACAAACAGTTTCTTTATATTGAAATTTTTTGTGGACCTGGTCGTACAATTTCACAAAAAAAAGCGCTCTATCAAACGATTGCTGAACAAATCGACTTGAAAACGTCTTTAACCAAAGAAAACATCTTCATTTTACTCAATGAAGTCCCACTTGAAAACTGGTCCTTCGGG
>NZ_JAFYUW010000106.1:0-3998 GCF_017549435.1 Brochothrix sp. | reverse complement strand
GAAAGCTTCCCTCACGTTAGGAATGACTAAAAATAAACAGCTACCAAAAAAAGGTAGCTGCCTAAGTGACATATTTTGCTTAATTTTGAATAACAACACTATTTGACATAGAGCCAAAATAATCATGAAGTTTTAAGTATTATAAAAGACTTTCTATCTGTCAGCATAACTCTACTCAAAAAGGCGAACTTATCTCATTGATAAGTTCGCCTTTCTTGTTCAACACTACCTTTTTAAAAACATAATATTGAGGTTTTTGTTGACTATTTATATTTCAATATCAGCTGAATATACGTGGTGAATTTCGCCCGCTGCATCTTGTAATAATAATACGCCATCATCGGTAATACCTTTAAATTCGCCTTCTAAAACACCTTTTAAGGTACGAGCTTTAATGTTTTTATTAAACTGCAAAGCATGCGCTTCCCAATATTTTTTAATTGGAGAAAAACCTTCAGTCAAGTATTGTTGATAAAATGCTTCGAAGTGTACTAAAATTGCTTGTATTAAAGCACTGCGCTGTTGTTTTTCTCCACTTTCAAGTCGTAAACTCGTTGCAATCGTTGCAATATCCTCAGCAAAAACAGCCTGATTAACGTTGATTCCCATGCCGATGATGACTGCTTTTACTTCTTCCGGATCACTGACCATTTCCGTCAATACGCCACAAACTTTTTTACCTGCAATGAAAATATCATTAGGCCATTTAATCTGTGCTTCAATCCCTACAACTTCTTTTATAGCCGCTACGATTGATACTGAAGCTAAAAATGTCAATTGTGGAAACTGTTGCATCGATAACTTTGGTTTTAAAATGAGACTCATAGCGATATTATCCCCTGGCTCTGATAACCAAGCGCGTGACAACCGTCCGCGACCTGCACTTTGAAAGTTAGTCACAACAAGCGTGCCTTCTGGTGTATCTTGGTGCAGTAGTTGTTGTGCAATCAATTGGGTTGAACTTGTCTCTTCGACATACACAATTTTTTGGCCAATTACCTCTGTCTTCAAACCAAGATAAAGTTCATTTTCTGAAATTTGATCGGTATTTTGTTCTAGGCGATACCCTTTATTTCTCACGGCTTCAACCAAAAAACCTTCTTCTTTCAAGGCATTCATATGTTTCCAAACCGCTGTGCGTGAACAGTTAAGATGATCCGCAATCGCTTGTCCAGAAACAAATTCAGTTTCTGTTGAAGAAAAAAGTTCTAATAAGGCTTTTCGAATATCAGTTTTCATTTTCTACCCACTCTCTAATTGCACTTGCTTCATTCGCTAATAAACCTTCAACAACAGCAACTTCAATCTTGCGTATCAGTGTCGCAATCCAAGCACCTGGTGCTTTTTCTAACCAAAGCATTAAATCATGACCACTAACTGCCAATTGATGACGATTCTGAATTGGTAATTGGTGGTATTGTTCCAAAACTTCTGTTGTGTCTGTTGCTATATTATGTGCCCTCTTTAGTTGCTCTACTAATGTGATTGTAGCTTCACCTGCATCGTATAATGTAAGTGAAGACCACACAGGCACTGTTTGGTAATAAGTCAATGCGTGACTGACAGCCGTCATCATTTCATTTGAAGCTTTCCATTTTTTTAAGAAACGTTTCGCTTCTAGTGGCGCGACCTCGGAACAAAAAAGCGTCCATACTAATTGCGGTTGACGTTCACTTGGCCAGTTAATTGTTTGTAGTTTTTCTAAACTGGTGGCAGCTTCTGCTAAACCGGGCAGATGCTGATATATGTTTGTATCAGTGATTAACGCTAATCCTTGTTGCACATTACTCCCTAATAATAGTTTTGTCATTTCAACATAACAACGTTCAACTGCAATATGCTCCAATAATGCACGGTTATTTTTAATGGCGTTCTTTGTTGCTAGCTCCAATGTGAATCCGAGTTGACTCACGAATCGTAATGCACGCATCATTCGTAATGCGTCTTCTGAAAAACGCTCATCAGCAATACCAACTGCTTCAATTATTTGTGCCACAATCGCTGCTTGACCCTGATAAGGATCATGCAAAATACCAAATTGATCCATTGCGATGGCATTCATCGTAAAATCACGACGTTTTAAATCCTCTTTTAACGAACGTACAAATGTGACTTCGTCTGGACGACGATAATCTTGGTATGTTGACTCTGTTCGGAAGGTTGTGATTTCATACCCTTCTTTTTCCATCATTACCGTCACGGTTCCATGTTGAATTCCCGTATCAATTGTATGGCTAAAGAGTTTTTTAACCTCTTCTGGATAAGCCGAAGTGGCAATATCCACATCAGCGATTGGTCGATTAAGAATGACATCCCGCACGGAGCCACCAACAAAATAAGCTTCGTATCCAGCAGTTGTTAATGTTTCTAATAAAGGCAGAGCCTCTTTAAATTTTCCTGTTAACATGACATCCCTACCTAATCTAATATGTTATCCAATCCATAAACTAATCCAGGATTTACAACCACGTGATCCACACCTAGTTTTACACCCGACATAAATGACGCACGGTCATATGAATCGTGACGAATTGTTAAACCTTGTCCTGATGCACCAAATAGCACTTCTTGATGTGCAATTAAACCGGGTAAGCGGACACTATGAATACGCATACCTTCATAATTAGCACCACGAGCACCAGGCATTGTTTCCTCTTCATCTACATTTCCTTGGTAATGCTCTGGACGTACTTCTGCAATCATCTCAGCTGTTTTAACAGCGGTTCCAGATGGAGCATCTAACTTACGATCATGGTGGAGTTCTGTAATTTCAACATCAGGAAAATACTTCGCTGCCATACGTGCAAATTTCATCATCAAGACAGCACCGACTGCAAAATTAGGTGCAATTAAACCACCTGTTTGATTTGTGATTGCTAAACTCTGTAATTCTTCTATCTGTTCTGGTGTAAAACCAGTTGTTCCTACAACAGGTGCTACTTTGTGTGAAAGTGCCATTTTAGTATGTTTGTAACCCACTGCAGGTGTTGTTAATTCAATGAGTACATCAAAATTTTCCTCAGAAAATAATGTTTCAATCTCATTGTAAACTGGTACATCATAAGCATTAAATTCAGCAATTTCATTTATATTTTGATGTTGGTGACGGTGACCTAATACGCCGACCAATTCATAATTTTCATCATTTAAAACTAAACGAACCGCCTCTGAACCCATGCGTCCCGTATAACCTGTTACCGCAATTTTTATCATTTTAGTCATCCTTTCGTTCCCAACGATCTTTATCGCGGGTGTTAAATTTATGCAGCACTTCTTCGTGTGCCTCTTGTAAATCAATGCCTAATGAATTAGCCATACAAATAATTGTGAATAAAACATCTCCAAGTTCTTCTTTAACAGTTACTTCTGCTTCACTTGTTTTTTTTGGTTTTTCACCGTAAAAATGATTAACTTCACGTGCCAATTCACCGGTTTCTTCGGTAATACGTGCCATCATCGCTAATGGTGAAAAATAACCCGTTTTAAATTGACCGATATGGTCATCTACTTCTTGTTGAATCGTACGCATGGACTTATCTGTCATCGTTATCATCCTTTCGGTTTCCCAACTGTCTATTATATTAAGACAATTGCTCATTCGTCACTTTGACGTTTATATGGACTCACTTTTACAATAATACTCATACATTATTGTATCATTTTTTGTAAAGGCTGAACAACTTGATTTAACAGCTTTCTACACCTATACTGAAACTATACGAATGGAGGTTTTTTGTTATGAAAAAAGTACTCTTTATCCAAACGGGTTTTGGTGTCGATGTTCATGGCCAAGATGTCACTAAAGCAGCTGTTCGAGCTGTTGATAATGCCATTTATCATAATTCAATGGCTGGTATTGAAGCAATGCTCCCAAATGAAGATTTAAATAATATGTGTGTTACTGTTAAATTAGCAATTCCTACTGATGAAGCAGAGCTGGATATAGAAGCTGTTAAAGCTCGCATCCCTTTTGGCACAGTTACCGTTGAAACACAACG
>NZ_JAFYUW010000105.1:0-12043 GCF_017549435.1 Brochothrix sp. | reverse complement strand
TAAGTATAAACGTACTTCTCACAAGGTTTTAGCTACAATCGTTTTTTGTTGTTTATTTTTAGAACATACAACTAAATAACAGTTTTAAAAGAAAGTTTTGTGGGTTAGTGGCCGTAGTGAAAAGGAGACACTCGCAGTTTACTGTTCAGGTTATGATGGTATTCGGCGTAAGGCAGTGGACGATTGAAGAACTGTCAAAGCTCTAAGTGATGTGACAACACCATAAGAGAAACGAACAATCGGGGGCGATAGATCACGCTCTTACGTACGACTGTAGTTATCCATTTACTAGTAGGCGGCGAAGAGTAAGTGTCATACTTGCGTAAACGGCTTTCAGAGCGTCTTACAGGAACATTAGCGAAAGACCGAAAGGTTCGAAAGGTTAGAGTGCGAGGGCAAGAATCGGGCGTACAAAAGCTAATGACGAGCAATCAGCGTAAATGATAACCACAATGAGGACACCCCTAAACGTAAACAAAAAGCCATTGATGTTTTAATCAATGGCTTTTTTGACAGCGTGCATCGTTTATGATATTTTTTAACATTTGCCATGAAGTGACATTAGTTAAATAATGGCGTGGCTGTTTCATTCAATACATTATTTAAGGCGGCCATATTTGCTTTCCCTTGAGATTTTAACCAATCACGTGCGATAGCTTCCCCCTCATTGGCATATACGACTGTACTGTCTTTCCAAGTGGCACGTCCACATAAAACACCGTTGAAGGTTGAACCCGCTTCAGCTGCAAAACGTAAGGTGTCTTGAAAGAGCTGTGCACTAACCCCTGCACTTAAAAAGATGAAAGGTAATGTCGTTGCATCACTTTGCGCTTTAAAGTGCGCTAACGCTTCCTCACGGCTATAAACTGTTGTGTCACCAAAACCTTCCACATAGTTCATCGTTACAGGCACTTCCACTTTTAAAACATCGACCTGATAAGTAGCTTTCGAGAACTCTTTCATCGCTTCAATAACTTTATGCGGTTTTACTTTGGCATATTTTTCGCCTGTGACATCCTCATCGGTCGCATCATATGTGACGATTTCCAAAAAGAACGGAATATCCTCTGCTTTACATTCCGATCCTACTCGCTCCATAAACACATGTTTCTGTTCATTGATACGCACATCTTCATCAACATCATAGTAAAGTAAAAATTTAACGCCATCCGCCCCTTCTTCTTTCATCCGTTTAACGGACCACTCAGGCAACAAATCGGGTAATCGCCCTACTGAATTAGCATCATAGCCTGTCTTTTCGTAAGCAATTAGTAAACCTGCATTACTTGCTCGTGCTTGAGCTGCTGGCAAACCATATTCTGGATCGAGTAAGATAGAACTCGCATAGGGGGTTAATTCTTCCGATACGCAGACTTTGAATTGCTCAATGGCTGTATCAGATACTGCGCTACCCTTTCCGAGCATTTTCTTTAATGAGCCACGCTGATCAATGGCTAATGCACCGATAATCCCTTTTTCATTGCTTAACCGTTTCAATGCTTGTTGTTTGTTTGTTGTCATCTTATATCCTCCTATTAATTAACTTTATTTTGGAATAAATTGTAAATCGTCGTTGTGTCTGTTGCTGTTTTAAGCTCAGTGATAAAATCGTCATGCACTAATAATTTGGCAACATCCGATAAAACATTCAGGTGATTGCTACTGCCTCCCGTTGGAATAAACATTGCTAATACATGCGTGGTAGGCTGTCCATCCAAGCTATCCCAATCAACAGATCGAGCCAATGTCACCACCATTAAAGCAGGCCGTATCACTGCATTATTCTCTGTGTGAGGAATAGCAATGCCCTGTTCCATTCCCGTACTTCCTTGCTGCTCTCTCTTTAGAAAACCATGATAGGTTGCAGCAGTATCACTAATAATGCCCTTTTCTTTAGCGATAGCCGCTATGTTTTGAAGCACTTCATCTTTGTTACTTCCTTGAACAGCTAAGCTGATGTTCTCTTTTTGAAGAACATCTTGTATTGTTGATACTGTCTGCGGCGTTGTCACAGTAGCGTTCTCTGTGGTTATTTTTTCTTTTGTAAAAATACGTTTCTGATTAATCGCCATCAAAATACCACTTACTACCGAGCCAATCACAATTGCCATCACCCATAAAGCACCATGCGTTACAATCGGCAAGACAATAAATCCACCGTGTGGAGCTGGCACTTGCACATGCATCATGTAAGTTAAAACAGCTGCAATAGATGACCCGAGCATTAAAATCGGCAAGATAATTAAAGGGTTCCGGGCAGCAAATGGAATTGCCCCTTCAGTAATATGCGTCGAACCCAGCAAGAAGTTAACATAGCCTGCACTTTTATCACTTTGATTGTAGTATTTACGTCCAAAAAGAACGGCAAACCCTGTCGCCAAAGGTGGAACGATACAAGCAGCCGATACACCCGCCATAAAATAGAAATTACCTTGAGCCAACAATGCTGTCCCGGTCACGTAAGCTGCTTTATTGACTGGACCACCCATATCAAAGGCACACATCATCCCTACAACAATCCCTAAAATTAATGGGTTTGTATTTTGTAACCCTGCTAAAAACGACATCATTCCTTGATTGATTGCTTCCATCGGTGCAGATAAGAACCACATTGTTAAACCAGCAATAAAAATACCAAGAACCGGATATAAGAAAATTGCTTTTAAGCCATTTAAAGCAGGTGGTAGTTTTCGCAAAGCATACTGCAATCCTAAGACCACATAACCTGCAAGAAAACCACCGACGATTCCGCCTAAGAAACCTGTTTCATTCGTATAAGCAATCATTCCGACGATAAAACCAATAATTAATCCTGGACGTTTTGCAATTGCTTCTGCAATATAAGCGGTCAGAATAGGCACCATCAAACTCATTGCCAAGCCACCGATTGAATTCAAATAGAAGGCAAATTGGTTAAATTCCTCACTTTTAGAGTCTGCTGAATAAATACCAAACATGAATGAAATCGCTATCATTACTCCGCCCGCTACAACAATCGGTAACATGTGTGACACACCATTCATCAGAGCAACATAAATACCGTGACCAATTGATTGTTTAGGTCTTTTTTCTGCGGACTGTTGTGGTTCGCCTGTTATCGAAGCACCTGGCATTATCGGTGCCGTTTGATTAACAATTGCGGCGATAAGAGCCGCAGGATCTTTAATACCTCTTGTGACAGGTACATTAATCACTCGTTTTCCAGCAAATCGTTCTGCATGAACGTCTTTATCAGCGGCAATAATCACGCCATCTGCTTCTGCAATGTCGGTAGCAGTTAATTCATTTTGAACGCCTTCTTGCCCATGTGTTTCAACCTTAATTGTTAGACCTTGTTTTTTAGCTTCTTCCTCGAGTGCTTCTTTAGCCATAAATGTATGAGCAATACCTGTAGGACAACCTGTTGCAGCAATGATCTTCATCTTCAATTCCTCCCTATTTTTAATTCGATTGTTTGACGAAGTTTTTCAATATCTGTTAAATCACTAATACCTGGTTGAAATGCAGTGGATGATCCTGCTGCAGTTGCATAAATTAAAGCTTCTGCGATACTTTCTCCTTTTTCAAGTGACCCTATAAAGGCCGCTAATAACGTATCCCCTGCACAAGCCGTATTCACTACTTTTCCCTGTGGTGCTGTCGTCTGATAGATGTCACCTTGTGCCGTGACTAACAACGTACCCTTTTCCCCACGCGAAACCAATACATTACGCGCCCCTTTCTTTCGTAATTCGTTAGCGGCACCAATAATGGCTGCTGTACTTACTAATGCGGGTGTTTTTAACCATGTTGCTAATTCTTCGTCATTAGGCTTAATGAGATAGGGCTGATAAGTCAAACATTCCAGCATAATATCAGAACTTATATCCATTACAAGCTTAAATCCTTTACGTAATGATAATTCAGCAATTTCAACTAATAACTTTTCAGGAACCCCTTGAGGCAAACTGCCAGAGACAATCAACATATCTTTTGTTCCTAAAATCGCTAACTTTTCTAATAGCTGGTGTTGTGACTGCTCAGAAATCATCGGTCCTTGATTAACCGCTTTATATTCTTTTTTATGGGCTCGTATAAAGGTATTGATTCGCGTAATCCCATCGATTGAAATAAAATCTGTTGCAATTTCTTTATTTTGAAGGGTTTCTTCGATAAAATCACCTGTGAATCCCCCTAAAAAACCCGTTGCTGTGTTGGCGATTTGCATTTTTCGCAAAACAAAAGAGACATTTACACCTTTACCATTTGCCTGATACTCTTCATAATAACTGCGATTTACTTCGTCTGGCTCAAAACTATCAAATTGACAAAAAAGATCAATAGCAGGGTTCATTGTACAGGTTACTATCATGTTCTTTCACTTCCTTTTCTCTTTCTATATTCAGTATCACACGAAAAAAGTTGTAAATGTTTTCCAAATACCGTACATTAAGTACAATAACAGGTAAACGTTTACAACTTATGAAAGGTCGTGATTTTTATTAAAACGAACATTATGAAACTCATTAACGCTAACTATCCTTCAATGAGTGAATCTGAACGTCATTTACTGCATTATATTACACAACATATCGATTTATTGCCTAATCTTTCAATTATTAAACTGAGTGAAGAAGCCAATGTTTCAACTGCAACAATTGTCCGCACGATGAAAAAATTAGGCTTTAACGGCTTCACAGACTTTAAAATCCGTCTAAAAGATGAAAATGAAACCAACCCACGTTTTGCAATCATTGAGCAGGTGGATCAAGAAATTCAAACTGCCATTCTAAAAAATGCTCTAGAGGTTACCAAAACAATTCAACTCTTAGAAAGTGGCACAATTGAAGATACTGTGCAAAAAATCCGCCACGCTAAACGTGTTATTTTACTCGCCCGTGGTTTTTCCGAAATGATTGCCCAGGAAATGCAAGTGAAATTACAGTTACTCAACACTTACTGTGAGATGTATAGTGATCCGAATATTATTAGAATTGTTAGTACTCGGCTTAACCCTGACGATGTCATTATCTGTGTGTCTTTAAGCGGTGAGACGAGTGAACTTGTAGAAGCTGCCCAAAATTGCCAAGCACAAAAAGTGACCTGTATTTCCCTTACTTGTAGTCCTACAAGTAAACTTGCCTTACTTTCCGAACTCAACTTTACAGGCTATAAATCCGAAGACTCTCTCATTCCAGACTATGAAGTCCGTTCACGGTTACCACTACAAGTCATGGCACGCATATTATTAGATGCCTACGCAATTCGTACTGCACACACTAAAAATCAGTGATAGTTGGGCGACTAGTGTCTTTAATCAAGCAAGCCAAAACTTGTGAGCTTTCAGAGCAAATAAAAAAATCAGACATTAAATTAGAGTTTGGCTACTAGCGTCTCTAGCTTTATTGTCTGTCTTTAGTATTTCAATTGGGATAAATAAGAACGGCTTGTCGTTCTTTCACTTCTTCCTTATACGGCGGATAAGCCATACGAGTAATAACATAAAGAATAGAACGATTGTAAGTGCAGTGATTGCCATGATACGGAAGGTCAGGTTGTTAAAGGCGGCAGATCCTGAGGCACTAGAAAAACCAACAAACAGTCCTGCTGTCAAAATACTAAAAGCTAACAGACCGACGCCAAATATCAGCATATACGTCAACTTTTCGATTCTTTGTAACAGTTTATCATCCATATTCATCTCCATCTTCACAACGGGTTTGCCATCCTTCAATTGGTGTAACACTTCATTGATTGTCACTGGTAATTGTCGTGCGGCTTGATAAAGTAAATGGGCGTTACTTTTAACTTTATTACCCATTTTAGTTACATTCAATTGTTCCTTAACTACAATCGGTAAGGTTTTTCTCAATATAACGGACATACTGAGGTTAGGTGTCAAAATTAGTAAGGTGTCTTGTAATTTTAAAATCGCTTGACCTATTTGTAAAAATTCAAATGGGATTTCAATCGTATAAGAGCGCGCAATCAGTAATATATCTTGAATCAGCTGACCATAATTAATATTGCTCATATCAGATTGTAAATACCGTGCCATCATACGATCAATGTCTTTTTCAAAAGCGCGTCTATTAATTTTATTCGTAGTATCTAAGCGTAACATCGCTACTGTAAAACTAGTTGCATCGCGATTAGATGCTGCGATGATGAGATCAATCAGCAACTCGTTTAAGCTTTCACTTAATTGACCGACATTACCAAAATCAAGCATTGCTAAAACGTTGTTTTCTAATAATTTAAAATTTCCCGGATGAGGATCTGCATGAAATAGACCATGTTCAAACAATTGCATTGTCAATGCTTCACAAATAGTTGTCGATAACTCTTCTTTCTCATCTTCTGTTAACCTACTCAACGTTTCTTTATTTAAGTCCTCACCCATGATACGTTCCTGAATTAATAAATCTGCTGTGGCTAATTTTATTGCAACATCAGGGATATAAAGTTTCGGATGGTGATTATTATCTTGCATCGTCCGCATCGCTTGCGCTTCTTGTTTAAAATTCAATTCTGTTAATAAACTTCGTGAAAATTCACGAACGAGCAATACAACTTGTACTTCTCTAGCATAGTGTGAATTTCTTTCTGCAAGTTTCGCAAGTTCCTGTAGCGTTTCAATATCATGTTTCACTTGTTTTTCAATGTTGGGACGTCTCACTTTTAGGGCGACTGCTTCACCACTTTTTAGAACTGCGGCATGCACTTGACCTATCGAAGCAGCACCTAATGGTACTTCTTCAATGCTACTAAAATAACGTTCAGAGTGGCCCCCTAAATTAGCATCAATAATCGGTTTCATTGCAGAAAATGCTAAAGGTGTCACACTTTTTTGTAGTTTTTTTAATTCGTTGATTAATGAGGCTGGCAATTCATCGCCTCGCGTTGATAAAAATTGACCTAACTTCACAAATGTAGGGCCAAGTTCTTCAAGTGCTGCAATTAACGCTGCACTTTTTGTATTTTCACTATCATTTTTTTTATACTTACCTTTGATTAAACCCAATCGTTGCAAATAACTTGCACACCCATGTTTAATAAAAATAGCAATAATTTCAGGACCGCGTAACATTGGACGTAACTTCACCATAACTTCCATCCTCGCCTTCATTGTTTCACTTTCTTTCATCATACCCTATTCAAACAAATTATTGTTGTTGGACTAATGATTCTGCATTGATTAGCTGTCATTTTTTCATATAAAAAACATTTTTTGGAAAATTTAGAAATTTTATAAAGACTATTCCTAATTAATTTGTTATATTTATCGAGTACCATTACTAAAATACCCGACCTGAGGAGGTTCTGCATTTGATAAAATATAAATTCACTACGCAACGCCTAGTTCTTCTTGCTCTTTTAATTGCGATGCAAATTATCTTATCTCGCTTTTTAGCGATTGAATTGGACTTTATTCGCATTAGTTTTGTCTTTTTACCCTTAATCTTGATCGGTGCTTATTATCCACCTCTTATTGCTGGCTTCGCCTGCGCATTGGCTGATACTGTTGGTGTCTTACTCTATTCAAAGGGTGTTCCCTTTTTCCCAGGCTACACACTCACTACTTTCTTAACAGGCTTTGTATATAGTATCTTTTTATACAATAAACCGAAAGTATTATGGCGCATCATTGTTTCACATGCGGTTGTTTTCTTCCTGTTAAATTCTGTATTGAATACGTATTGGCTTTCTATCATATTGGATAAAGCAGCACTCGCTCTTTTCCCAATCCGTTTATTAAAAAATGCCATTGTCTTTGTTATTGCTATTTTTATAAGTTATATTTTTTTCAAAAGCCAAACTATTTCTTCACTCTTAACACGTCTCTCAACTCCACGCACAAAAAAATAGAACTAATGGACAAAGCCTGTATAAAAATGTAAAATGATTGTATAAAATACATTTTTTCAGGAGTTGTTTTCATGAAATTAGAACCTTTTGGCGTAGAAGATTGGATGAACATATACGAAACACAGTGCGAAGTGAATATTGCAGAATCATGTGTCGAAGCCTTAACAACTGAAGAACTGCTTGATTTTTCTGAGGATAAACAAGCAGCTATTTCAGATATTTTAAAAATGAAACTTACTTATGGCGACATTTTTGGTAGTGAAGCTTTACGTGAAGAAATTGCAAAGTTATATACGTCAATCACACCCGAACAAATTACAATTGAACATGGTGGTATTGGTGCTAATCACCTAGTGTTAGAAACATTAATCGAGCCCGGTGACCATATCGTTTCAGTACTACCAAATTATCAACAGCACTACTCTTTACCAAAATCATATGGTGCCGTTGTGGATTTTTTGCCGCTCATTCCAGAAAACAACTATCTGCCTGATTTTGATGCTTTAGAAGCATTACTAACACACGATACAAAACTGATTGCGATTAATAATCCTAACAATCCGACTGGTGCTTTGATGGATGAAGAACAACTTTTACAACTGGTCGCATTAGCACGGAAATATGATGCCTATATATTATCAGATGAAGTTTATCGTGGACTTACATTAACTGGTGAGAATTTCACGCCTTCTATTTCTGATCTTTATGAAAAAGGTATCAGTACTAGCAGCATGTCAAAAACATTCTCGTTACCAGGGTTGCGTATCGGCTGGATTATTAGTCCGATTGAAATGGTTCCTGAACTGAATAATCATCGTGATTACAGTACGATTAGTTGTGGAATGATTGATGATTACCTCGCAACTTTAGCGCTTAAACACAAAGATAAAATCTTGGATCGTAACCTAACTATTGTTCGAAAAAACAGTCAATATCTTGCGGATTGGGTAGCTAAAGAACCTCATATCACCTATATTCAACCACAATCAGGACCGATTGCCTTATTACATTACGATATGTCGATAAAATCGACTGAACTCTGTCGTCGTCTTCAAAATGAAACGGGTGTCTTTCTTGTCCCAGGTTCAGTAATGGGGTGTGAAGGCGGCCTACGTATTGGCTATGCTAATGATCTTAGTGTTCTCAAAGAAGGTTTGGCTCGTTTTTCTCGTTTTTTAAGAACGTTCGATTAATGTAAAAGCTATTTCACTCGTAATTGTTTTTCTAGTTCAAGTACTTCTTGTTCAAGTTGGCGAATACGTTGTTGAATAGCTTTTTTTTCTTTGCGTTTTGCTGCTGCATGAATGGTACCAATAGTTACAGCTTCTTCACCTGCTTTAGTAAATGTTTCTCCCATTATATTTCCCTCCTCCCGATTCAATAAAAAAGTACCCTTCTACTTATTAGTGCGCAGAAGGGTACTTTAGAATGTTCTCATCTGCCAAGCAACAGTTTGCTTGTTGGATTTAGCACCGTGCTTTTGCCGGTTGCTGAGACTTCATCGGGCCATATCCCTCCATCTCTCGTGATAAGTTATTTAGTTTTCAGTAATTAAACTACTTTTTTTTATCATAACATAATTTGTTTGATGTTGCAGTTTTTAGATATAATTACGTCTTGTTACCATACGAGCTAAAAATGAAATAAGTACGACAAAGAATAATGAACTGACAAGTGTTGGTACAATCGCAGTCGCACCAATAGCTGGACCCCATTGACCAAATAATCCTACACCAATGTTCGCAACACATGCACCTGCAATACCTGCAATACTATTAACTAACCAACTCGCAGGAATCTTATTATTCATAATTGCACCTGCACTTACACCAATAATTACGCCAATTAATAAAAACATATAGAACTCTCCCTTCTATGTTTGAATAGCATATTTACGTTTCTTTACATCTTTATTTTACTATAAATATCATATTTGTCCAATTTGTGAACTTTTATGTCATTCCCTTCTGAAAAATATTTTTATTGCCTTATTTCCGTCCCATTTTTTTCATATTTCTCCTCTATACTAATAGAACAATCGTTATTTTATAGTGAAAGGAGTTACCTATGAATTTTGTTAAATCGTTTTTTAAAAATACCATTTCTACGCCTGTTCGTTTCATTCTAAGCACCTTAGTTTGGATTGTTATCTGCACGCTGCTTTTAATCGGGCTTTCTTTACAACATGTCGCCGATAATGCCAGTTCAAATGCAAAAAAATCCATTGGTAGCACCGTCACTTTAATTGCGAAACAAAAAAAAGTTACTGAAGCTGCTTCAACTAATACTAATGAAACAATTTCTCTTTTTAAATCAAGTGATGTGAAAATCAGTGATGTAAAAAAACTTGCTGAACTTAAACATCTCAATACATATAATTTCGTGGTGAGTACACCAGCAATAGCAAACTTCTCAAATACACTCCAAGATATTACAGTCACTGGTGTATTATCTAATGCCGCAACTGAGGATTTCTCTAATGGTACCCATACCATTGTAAATGGAACAGGCATTTCTTCTGATACGGCTTCAAATGGTGTCGTGCTAGAAAAAAACATGGCTGCGTCTCACCATTTGAAAGTCGGTGAGACTTTCGAATTATTATCAGATCACGGAGATACGTTAAAAAAGGTTACTATCACAGGTCTTTACACAAGTAAAAATGAAAATTCTTCTAAAATTTATGCGCCTTATCAACTGGCTAAATCGTTGAAAGGACAAGGTTCCAAAGCAACAGTTGACCTTGCAACATTTACTTTAGATGGACCACAATATATTGCGGATTTTAAAGAAACAGCAGAACAAATGGAAACAATTGATTGGGATAAAAATACGTTAATCGGCGATGATAGTGCTTATCAACAATTAACAGGGCCTATCTCTGATATGCATGCGCTCGGTGAAAAACTAGTGTTTCGTACATTAATTATTGGGTTTCTTTTAATACTCCTTCTACAATTAACCTTTCTTTATTATCGAAAAAAACAAACAGATACGCATACACACATAACCGGTTTCAAACGTTTACTTAGCGATATACTACTACCAATAATTATTGCTTTGTTAATAGCTAGCATGAGCGCTACTTCTCTTACGAAAATAATTGCTGAACATAGTGCTTCACCTGTTATATCAAAAGTTGAACAGGTTTCTCCCATCGCTTTCTTGTTTGATCACACACAACAAGCGTCTATACAAAGCGTAAGTGCTACTCAACCGGCATTTAATTTGACAAGTTTTCCCTCTCTAGAATTGTTGTTTAAAACATTTGGATTGGCTCTATTCATCAGTATAATTGCTGTCAGTATTATTATTTTTATTTTATATCGTCAAAAAAAAACAATTAATTGATTACTTTTTGTAAGTGTGTTAAAATTTCTGTACATTGTAACTTTACCTGTCAACTGATAACTTCCAACACGTTTTATTCTTTTTTTGTTCTTAAACAGTCCATTATTGAATGTCATAATTTTGTTTCTATTGGGTAATATTTTATATAGCCTACTTGATATGACTAAGTATCAAGTCAATCATGGGTTCTTGGAGGTAATTTTATGAAAACACTTGGCATTCATCACGTGTCTATTAATACTGATTCACCACAAGCGACAATCGATTTTTATACGCAAATACTTGGTTTACGCTTAATTAAACAAACGGTGATTTATAATCAACCTGAGCTATTACATCTGTACTTTGGTGATTATTATGGTTCACCGGGGTCTATCATTTCATTTATTTCTGGAAAGCAATACGTACCTAACGCAGATAATACTATTAGTACAATCAGTTTCAGTGTTCCCGAAAACGCTCTTGGTTTTTGGGAAGAACGTTTGACATACTGTGGGATTGCAAATCAACGTATCCTGCGCTTTTCGGAAGAAAGTTTGTCCTTCAAAGACAGCTCTGGCACGTCACTTGAAATTACTGCGCGTAACAAACATGCCTTGCATAATAAAGAGGTATCTCATTCTACGATACCCTCTCAATTTGCAATAAATGGACTAGCTGGGATCATGCTCTGTTCCGCTCATCCTGATGCGACTATAAAATTCCTTTCAGTTCTTGGGCTGACTTGTATCCATAGTGAAGGTTCCATTTCACGTTTTTCATCAGCTACTACGATAGGTAACATTATCGATGTTACTACCGTAAGTTCATCTGACGTCGTCACTAGTCCGTCAATCCATCACAT
>NZ_JAFYUW010000104.1:0-21494 GCF_017549435.1 Brochothrix sp. | reverse complement strand
TTGCGCAAATTCTTTAAAAGCCCAAGAGCTCGACACTGAACTTTTACCACCTTTTATTGATGTAACACCTAATGGCGTAATTGAAATACTCAATCGCCAGATTGTGGGCTATGGTTACATTAAAGTTTAATTTTCTATAAACAAAAGTGAAGTGCCAATCAAGGTGCTTCACTTTTTTGTGCTATTAATAAGTTTTATCACTCTTATCCAGTTTAAAATTCGAAAATTAACATTTAAAATGCAATTATTTACGACTATAGTACGATGCCTATTCCACTTTTTAAAATTATACTAGTATAGTACTATATAATAAAATATGATTCACTCAAAGGAGACTACTATGACTAAGAAGCAAACAGCTATTATCCTATTTATAATGGCAGCAATTTTAAGCATGACTTATTTTCTGAACAAAGCCGATAACAAAAATACCAGCGCACCCGCTAATGAATCACAATTAAAGAAAGAAAACGCAAGCGCTGATACATCGCCAAAAAATGATTTCCCTCCTAAAGTAACCTTGGTTGAAGCAATTGAAAGTTACCAACAAGAACACCCTGATACAGATATTTCTAGCATTGAACTGGAACAATCATTTAATAAATGGTTCTATACCATTGAAGGGCTTGACGATGAAAAAGAATATGAACTACGCGTCGATGCTCATTCACAAAAAACATCTAAAAAACAGGTGAAAAAACTTGATCGTGATGAAAAAAATGGCATTAAACGTAACGAATCAAAAATAGATACAAGCAAACTTGTCGCACTTACTGAAATTGGAAAAGTCGCTACTGAAAATGCAGCTGGTGAAATCACCGAACTAAGTCTTGAAAAAGAGCTTTCACATACATACTGGACAGTAAAAGTAGAAGAAGGTCTTAACGAAACCGAAGTGAAAATTGATGCCTTCTCCAAAGATGTTCTCGAAATTGAGCAAGATGATTAAATCAATTGGTACCCTTTTTATTAAAATCTAACTACAAACAGTCACTCGTTATAATAAACGGGTGACTGTTTTTCATTTTTCTTATGCAATATGTACTTATAACCACATCTGTCTCTTTTCGCTTTTAATACTAATTTGATACGCCTTCTTACCTAGCGTTTCACCATCTCTTTGCCCCTCTACTGGAACTTCTATCGTCACCTTAATACTTTCAGCTTGATAATGGTGATAGTCCTTGGAAAGCACATGGTGCCCTCCAGACAACATTCTAATGAATAACCACACCAATTTAGCTAATGTTATTTTGGGAACAACGACTAAGTCCAGCAAACCATCACTATTGCTAGCACTTGGAGCAATCGCCACACCCCCACCAAAATAAGGATGATTTGTAATTGTCACCAAAAAGGCTGTATCAAATGTCTTTATTTGACCATCTATACTTAATGTTATCCGATAAGACGCTTGTTTAAAATAGCTTTTTAAAAGTGCAAAAACATACGATAACGTCCCTAATCCCAGTTTATTTAACCACTTTTTCGCGAGTGACTCATTTGCGAGTTTCACAATCATCGCATCAAATCCCAAACCAAGATTATTAATAAAATAACTATCTTCACTACCCATTTGATTCTTATAATGACCTACTTCGATCCATTTAGGTTGCTTGACCGCTAAAATATGAGCCAATGCTTGCAACGGTTTTTTAGGTAAATCCACACTGCGAGCAAAATCATTACCTGATCCGGCAGCAATATAACTTAATGGGATATTGCTATAACGCTTACCCAATGATTGAATCGCTTCATTGAGCGTGCCATCTCCACCAATAATCAACAATAATGGCCGCGCTATTTCCACACCATACTTTTCACAATAATTGTTAATGATGTTTTTCATGTCACCTGCATAATTACTTTCAACGCATTCATACTTTATATTTCGTTCTTTCAAAGCTATTGTTATTTGTTCGCCAACTCTTGCTCCCTTGCCACCACCAGCTGCAGGATTAATTACAAGATAAATACCGTTCTTGTTCACTCTCGCTATCCCCTCCATTATGCTCTTTGTTAATTATACCAAAGCCTTTTTATCAGTGGCAATAAATAAAAAAGCACCTCCAAAGAACGGATACTCGCCTGAGCGAATATCATGTCCTTCAAAGATGCTTTTCACGTATTTCATGTTAAAAACTTAAAATGAATTAAGCTTTTCCGTTTGAACCAAACCATTCGATACGTTGTTCAACTAACTCAGTTACTGCAGTAGTACCTGGAGCTAATAATTTACGAGGGTCAAAGCCTTTACCTTCTAAGTCTTTACCTTCTTCGATGTATTTGCGTGTTGCTGCTGCGAATACTTCTTGACACTCAGTGTTAACGTTGATTTTAGAAACACCTAATGAGATAGCTTTTTTAACTTGCTCAACAGGAATTCCTGAACCACCGTGTAATACTAATGGAATACCATCAGTAATATCAGCGATTGCAGATAAAGTATCGAAGCTTAAGCCAGTCCAGTTTGCAGGGTATGAACCGTGAATGTTACCAATACCAGCTGCTAAGAAATCAATTCCTAAATCAGCGATAGTTTTACATTCTTCTGGAGAAGCTAATTCACCAGTTCCGATAATACCATCTTCTTCGCCACCAATACTACCAACTTCACACTCTACAGAAACGCCTTTAGCGTGTGCTTTTGCAACAACATCTTTAGCTTTTTCTAAGTTTTCTTCAAATGGTAAATGAGAACCATCAAACATTACAGATGTGTAACCAACTTCGATACATTCTAAAGCATCTGCATAATCACCGTGATCTAAGTGAAGAGCAACTGGTACAGTGATACCCATTGAATCGATTAAGTTTTTAACTAAATCCACACATACTTTGTATCCACCCATGTATTTAGCCGCACCCATTGAAGTTTGGATCATTACAGGTGAGTTAGCTGCTTGCGCACCTGATAAGATTGCTTTTGTCCACTCAAGGTTGTTAGTGTTGAAAGCACCTACTGCGTATTGTCCTGCGCGTGCATCTTTTAACATTTGTTCTGCTGATACTAATGCCATAATTGAATTCCTCCTAGTTTATATACATTTCATACTCTTAAATATTACTCCTTATCAAGTAAGAATACAATACCTAATGAGCTTACATTCATATTGTATCAAGTTATCACAAGAATTCCCACAAAATGACGCTTTTTTTTTGAAAATATCTTTAAATTATGACTTTATACCTGAAAAAAAGTCATAACTTTCATATTGTCAGACTTGTATGCGTTATCATAGAGCCACTTCATTTTCAATTAGCATTTTATTTTTTTCATTTCTTTTCAATTTTTTGCTAAATTTCATATAAAAGAGCAGCCCGACTAAACAAGTAATTGTTTCGGTAATCGTCATCGCCCAAACAATACCATGCAAACCAAAATAATGATGACTTACAAATAAAATTGGAATGAAGAGGACACCTTGTAATACTGCTAAGACAGTTGTTGGCACACCTTCTCCCGCTGCTTGGAAGATAGTCATCAATAAACCTGCAACACCGTTAAACAGTGCCGAAACAAGCATTGCTACAATAATATACGTTCCAATTTCAAAGACTGCCGGATCTTGTGTAAAAAGATGCATAATCGGTGCCCGGAAAACGTAAACACTACTGAGGAATAAAACACCAATAGTAATAATAGCGATTAACGCGTGTTTAAAAGTTGTTCTAAAACGTTTCATATTCCCTGCTGCAAGACTATAAGCAATCAATGGCATACAACCCAAAAAGATACCCATTGCTAAAAATTCTGGTAACTGTACAATCCTTAAAGCGACACCAAATCCTGCAACCACACTCTCTCCATATGATAACGCATAATGATTCAGCAATAACGTTGTCACAATCATAAAAGCTGCTTGGAACAATTCAGCGGTTCCTACTTTGTATATTTCCCACTGTTTTGCCCACGATAAGCGCCAACTTTTGAAAAAACCACGTAAATGCTCACTACGTTTTTGCAAATAATAAATATAGTACACTGCCGAAACAAAATTGGCCACGGCTACACCAAGTGCTGCACCCATAACATGTAAATTTAAGCCTAAAATTAATAGTGGATCAAGCGCTAAACTGACCAATGCGCTAATAATCATACCGTTCATCGAAACTTTTGAAGCCCCTTCAGCACGCACAACTTGTTCCAATGTGAAGTTTAAAACAATTGTGAAACCAGTGAGAAACGTTGTGATTGTATAAACGCGTGTATACATCACTGTATCGGCCGTTGTGCCAAGGATTGTGAGTATCGGATTAATAAATATCACAGCTAACACCCCAATGACTAATCCCATAATCACACTCGCATAAACGACATGGCTGGCTACTTGTTTGGCTTCTGTATCCTGCCCTTTTGCAATCAGCCGTGTAATAAACGTGCCGCCTCCCACACCATATAAATTACCAACTGCCATCAAAATAATAAATAATGGTAACCCTAACGTAATAGCCGTTAACATCGCTGTATTATGTAATAACCCGATAAAATAGGCATTTAATAACGTATAGAGTGAGCCAACTGACATCCCTAACATCATTGGTACCGATAAATGACGTATAGCCTTGTTAACTGGTGCTTCTTTTAAATAGTATTCATTACTTTTTTTCACTTTATTTCCCTCCATTTTAAATTCGTCCCCTAATAGTTCGAATTCTATCTTATTTTATTCTAAAAAAATCCCTCTTAAAAAAAGATTAACAACTAATAGTTAGAGTTCTATCTTTATTAAGAGTAAAAAAATACCACAGCTGCTAATAATGCTGTGGATTGGCATTATTCTATGTTTGGTAATGAATCATTTACTTTTGCTAACAAGCGTTTAAATTCTTGCTGCTCTGATTCATTTAACTCTGCAATTAAATCCGCTTCAAGACGTTCAAAATTCCCATGAAATTGATCAATCAAAGCTTTTCCTTTTGGCAAGACATATAATCGTTTTATTCGTTCGTTATCCTTTGGAATAATACGCTCAATATAGCCTTTTTTCTCAAGACCCTGAAGCATACTGGTGATACTAGCACCTCTACGATGAAAAACTTCAGCCAAATCTTTTTGCATAATGCCTTTTTCTTGATGCGCATGGATATAAGCAATCACACGCCCTTGCTGCGCATTCAAACCGAGCTCACTGACTTGTTTATCAGCAGCTACTTTCATTTTCATACTGATGATTCGTATTAAATCCATATAAGGAGTAGCTGACTCTCTTTTTTGTTGATTCATATTTAGACCGCCTTTCGAAAGGTTAGAGTTCTAACTTAAATTAGTTTAACGCTTAGATTTCTAATTGTCAACAAAAAAATCAACTACGCTAACTTTTAAGCGTAGTTGATTCTCATCATTTCATTTAGAATGCGGGTACTAATGTTGCTGAGTGCTCTTTCTCTAAGAAATCGCGGACTTCTTTACTTGTCATTGCTTTTTTCAATGCTTTAATTTTTGCTGAATCTTTATTATCTTCACGTGCGACTAAACTAATTGCAAAACGATCATCCACTTTTTTCTCAAGGAATAATGCATCTTTAGGTGTTAAGTTCAATTTAGCAATATACGTCGGATAGTTATAAACTAAGGCAACATTATCCTCGTCATAGGCTGATGATAAATTAAGTAAATCAACTTGCAACCATTGTAAATCTTTTTTATTTTCAGTCACATCTTTGATTGTGCCATTAAAACCAACGCCATCTTTCAACTTAATTAATCCTTGGTCAGCTAAGATAGCAAGTGCACGTCCTTCATTAGAAACATCATTTGGAATAGCTACTTTAGAGCCTTTTGGGATATCAGCGATGTTTTTATATGATTTTGAATAAAAACCAACTTTAGCATTGTAAATTTTTTGAATAGCTACGAGGTTTGCATCTTTTTCAGAGTTGAATTTTTGCATGTAAGGTTCGTGCTGCGCAAAGTTCGCATCCACTTCTTTATTCTTTAAAAGTTCATTATATTGGATGTTATCATTAACTTGTACTAATTCAATCGTATAACCATCTTTTTTAATTGCTTCTCCAGCTTTTTCAACAACATCGGTCATCGGTGTCATATGTGAAGCTACTTTAATTACTTTATCCTCTTTATCCGTTGTTTTATCAGCTGCCTTGTTCCCACATGCCGCCATTACTACTAATACCAGTGTTAAAATAATCATACCTAACATTTTCTTCTTCATTTTAAATTCCCCCTACTATTTTTTTCGTTTATCTAAGTGTCGCGATAGTGCTGTACCCAATACTTGAATACCAATCACACCGATTACCATAATGGCAATTGTGGTATACATTACGCTGTATTCATAACGTTGATAGCCGTAACGAATGGCAAAATCACCAATACCGCCGCCTCCGACGATACCCATAATGGTTGAATAGGATACCATACTGATAATGACAGATGTTAAGCTTAGAACTAAGCCTGAACGCGCCTCTACGTATAAAAAATTAAAAATTAACTGCCGTTTAGTGGCACCTAAAACATGAGCAAGTTCAATCACTTCCTGTGGAATATCCAACAGGACTTGCTCAACTAGACGCGCATAAAGCGCAATCGCTACAAATGCCAATGGAAAGGCTGCTGCATAAGTCCCAAAAGATGAGCCTACTACCCAACGTGTGACTGGGATGAGTGCGACGACAAATAATAAAAATGGAAATGAGCGCACAACGTTAACATAGTTGTTTAAAACAAACGACCAACCAGGACTTTCTAATACACCATTTCTTCTAGTCAAAAAGATGAATGTTCCTAGCGGCAAACCAATCAGTACCGCTACTAAAACGGCAATTAAAAGCATATAGCCTGTTTCACCAATAGCACGTAACATTTCGGGTTGATAATAAGTGAGTTGTTCGAAGTAAGCTTTCATCTTTTCAATAGCTCCAATGCTCGATTCACGTATGAATCATAGGTCGGTTGTACTTTTTCAGCTGTGACATCTGTTAGCGCAACAAGTTTACCACCATCTAAAACAGCGGCGCGTTGACATAAGCTTTTTATAACGCTGAACTCATGGCTGACAATAATAATTGTCGTTGCAAACGTCGCCTGTACACGTTGTAATACTTTTAAAATTTCAACTGTGTGTTGCTCATCTAGTGCTGATGTGGGTTCATCACATAATAAAACAGTGGGTTCTATCACTAAAGCGCGTGCAATTGCGACCCGTTGTTTTTCCCCACCACTTAATTGACTCGGATAATAATCCGCCTTATCAGTCAAATTGACAAAAGAGAGCATTTGATCGACTTTTTTCATCGCCTGTTTTCCTTGTAACTTCAGAGGTAATGCAATATTTTGGCGTACCGTTTTATTGCTCAACAAATTAAATTGTTGAAAAATCATCCCCGTTTTTTGACGAAACTGACGTTGGGCTTGCTGTGATAATTGCGTTGCATCTATGCCTGAAACAATAACCTTTCCACTACTAGGTTGCTCCAAATGATTAATGAGACGCAACAAGGTTGATTTTCCTGAGCCGCTTTGTCCGACAATCCCAAATACTTCTTGAGGGGCAATTGTCAGGTTAATGTTTTGAAGCGCTTTCACTTCTTTGCCACCTTGTAAAAATACCTTCGTAACATCCGTTAACTCAATCACACGGTCTCCTCATTTCCACAATAACTTCATAAGAACTTTGAATCCTCATAAGAATACCACAGGCACACTTTAATTTTTATAAAAAACTGCGATAAACTGCTATATAACAACGTTTTTGTGTCGTAGAACAGTTTAAAAAAACTGTGCTTTTAGAGTTGAAACCCCTTTAAAACCATCACTTTAAACGTTGCCTATACCACTTTTCACCATAATAGCTCACCACCCGCATTTTTCAGCAGCTGTTTGTATTGCTCATCTGGTTCTTTATTAGTAATAATTGCTTTAAAATCTTCATACTGTGCCAGTTTATAAAAATGAGGTTGCTTAAATTTTGAATCGTCGCATAATAGAATATTTTGTTTTGCTAGTGTTATCATGTGCTTTTTAAAATGTGCTTGATGGTGACTCGCTTCATAAATACCGCCTTCATCCAAACCTCGACAAGAAAATAACGCCAGATCAATGCGAAATGGCAGCACAAAATCAGTTGCGAGTGCACCTACTGTTGAAGCGGAATGCGCTTTCATTTCTCCTCCCACTAAAAACACAGTTATATTTTCCATTTGATTCAAAGTTAACGCCGTTTGCAAACCATTTGTAATCACCACTAGATTATTTTTTTGACTGAGATAAGGACAAATCTGATTCACAGTCGTGCTACTATCTAAAAACAATGATTGGCCGTCAGCGATAAAATCAGCAGCTATATCACAAATATGATTTTTTTCTAAACGCTGTTCTAATGCCCGTTGTTGATAAGAAGGCTCCACATTGCTCACCCCGATAATAGAGACCACCCCATGAAATCGTTTAATTAAACCTTCTTGTTCTAAGAGAACTAAATCTCGACGTAACGTCGCTGTACTAACATGTAATCTTTCGCAGAGTGTTTTTGGAGACAACTGTTTCTTTATTTTTAATAAATCAAGAATTTCTTGTCGTCGTTGTATGTGTGCCATTTCACTTACCTCCCTAATCGGTTCTCACTGTAAGTTTATCATGTTTGAACATTAATGAACGAATATGACGATTTTAGGTACTGTTCTCTGACGAAATGTCGAAACATTGAACATTCGTAGGCAAACGGAATGGTTACATCTATAATCGAACTTATAAACAGCCTCATGTTTATAGATTCTTAAAAAAGGAGTGTTATTGTGGAAAAATACATTTATTCATTTGCTGAAGGTAAAAAAGAAATGAAACAGCTACTAGGTGGAAAAGGTGCGAACCTCGCTGAAATGAAGCGACTTGGTTTGCCAGTTCCTGATGGTTTTACCCTTACAACGACCTGTTGTCTTGCTTATTATGAAAATGGTAAAGTTTTTCCCGACACACTAGGCACCACTATTGCAGAGTCCCTTAAAATATTAGAACAACAGACTCACAAAGGTTTTGGGTCTTTAGAGGCGCCCTTACTTATCTCTGTTAGAAGCGGTTCTGTACGTTCAATGCCAGGCATGATGGATACAATTTTAAATATTGGCTTAAATGATGATACCGTTAAAATGTTAGCCTCTCAAACAGGTGATAAACGCTTTGCCTATGATTGTTATCGCCGATTGATTCAGATGTTTGGTAACGTTGTGTATTCGATTCCAGCAGAAGCGTTTGAAATAGTTTTAACCCATTTAAAAGAGCAAAGAGGTATTCAATTAGATACTGAACTGACAGGTGACGATTTACACTCTTTAACAATTGAATATCAACACATTTTTCGCCAAAAAACCGGTCGTCGCTTCCCGCAAGATCCGATGCAACAACTATTACTGGCAACGCAAGCGGTATTTAATTCATGGTACAACCCGCGCGCAATCACTTATCGTCAGCTAAATAATATTGATGAACACTTAGGTACAGCTGTGACCATTCAAGAAATGGTCTTTGGTAATAACGGTAAGAATAGCGGCACAGGTGTTTGTTTTACTCGCAATCCATCTAATGGTGAAAAAAAATTGTATGGTGAATTTTTGCTTAATGCGCAAGGCGAAGATGTTGTTGCTGGGATCAGAACACCGCAACCAATTAGTGATTTAGCAGTGACGATGCCCACTATTTATACTGAATTCAAGCGTTGTGCTGCGTTATTAGAACAACACTATCAAGAGATGCAAGATATTGAATTTACCATTGATAATGGGCAACTTTACTTCTTACAGACGCGTAATGGTAAACGAACTGCCTCGGCAGCTATTCAAATTTTAATGGACTTTCTTGCAGAAGGATTACTAACGAAAGAGGAAGTGGTTGATAAAGTCACATTTGATATGATGGAACAAGCTTTACACCCCTCTTTTTCCGAAGAAGAACTTGCTGAACATTCACCATTTGCTATCGGTTTGCCAGCTAGCCCCGGTGCTGCTGTTGGTCGTATTTACTTTTCTGCTGAAGCCGCTCAACTAGCCAGCGAAAATGATGAAGCGGTTATCCTCGTTCGTCAAGAAACATCTCCTGAGGACATTACCGGGATGATTGTAAGTGAAGCCATAATCACAAGTCGAGGGGGGATGACAAGTCATGCGGCTGTTGTAGCGCGCGGTATGGGCACACCTTGCGTCGCCGGTTGTCATGATCTCATTATTAATGCTGAAAAACAAACCCTTACACACCCATCAGGCCAGTTGAAAGAAGGTGATTGGTTAGCCGTTGATGGTAGTTCTGGCAAAATTTATACTCATGTTTTTGAATTAACCCAAACGGCGATTACGCCTGCTTTTGAACAGCTAATGGTCTTGTTAACTGATATGAGTGACATCGATGTACGCGCGAATGCGGATACTGCGACGGATCTTCAAACTGCTTTAAGTTTTGGTGCTACAGGTGTTGGTTTAACTCGAACAGAGCATATGTTTTTTGCACCTGAACGGTTAATTGAAATGCGCCGGTTAATTTTAGCAGATACTGCTACCGCACGCGAAATACCACTCAATAAACTGCAACATTTCCAAACGTCTGACTTTGAAGAACTTTTTCGTTGTGCCAACGAGCGCCCCCTTACTATTCGCTTATTAGATCCACCCTATCATGAATTTTTACCACATGATATTTCTGAAAAAAATGCCCTTGCTAAAGCATTGGGCATCAGTAAGACACAGCTAGATCAACGACTTAGCGAATTACAAGAAAGCAACCCAATGATGGGGCATCGTGGGATTCGTTTGGCGATGAGTTACCCTGAAATATATAAAATGCAGGTCACGGCCATCATCAATAGTGCCCTTGTACTTGAAGATGAAGGACTCACTGTTATTCCCGAAATAATGATTCCATTAGTTGGTAGTGTGACGGAATTAAAATGGATGCGTCATTATTTAGAAACAGCAATTACTGAATTGTTAGTCGAAAAAAATAGTCACCTCACCTATAAAATTGGGACAATGATTGAAATACCACGTGCGTGTTTAACTGCTCATGAAATTGCTGATACTGCTGATTTTTTCAGTTTCGGTACCAATGACCTGACACAACTGGTCTATGGCTTTTCACGTGATGATGTCGCTAAGTTTCTGCCGTTATATCTCGAGAAAGGACTGTTACCACACGACCCATTCCAAACAATCGACATTGACGGCGTTGGACAATTAATGAAACAAGCTATTACCTTAGCTAAAAAAGCACAACCACAATTAAAAATTGGTGTGTGTGGCGAACTGGGAGGCGATCCCGAATCTGTTGCCTACTTCCACTCAATCGGTGTCGATTATGTTTCATGTTCACCTTTTCGCGTGCCATTAGCAAAACTTGCTTTAGCTAAAGCGAGAATAGAGGCTGAAACTTTTATCGTTATATAAATTTTGAATACTAATTTTAGTAAAAGCAAAAATTTCAGGTTAGCAACTTAGACAAATGACTATTTCTACAACCTAAAGCCCTCTACTTCTATAGAGGGCTTTCTTATTTATTCTGTAATAATGCGCGCTATTTTCCACTTTCCATCTTCTTTAACCATTTTAACTGTCGCACCACTTACATTTGCCTCGGGATCAAAACGTAATTGAAAAAGTAATGATTGCGCCTTTTCATCACTATCAGTGAACGTAGCTGTTGTTGTTAAATAAGCTGCTTTATCTCGATTATGATCTGGCATTAAATAAAAGATATCTGTTTGAAAATTACCAGCTAACCATTGTGGTACTTCACTCTTCATTTTACTCAACTCATCTTTGGTAACGTAGTCAGAGAGCTTTTCCCCCAGGGTACGCTTAAGAGTTGTCGGATCCAACGTACTAAATTGGGCGTCATTTGCTAGTAATGTACCAAAGCCCTTTAATTGTTTAGCCGCTTCTTGTCGTTCTTTTTTAACGTCAAACGTTGACGTTGACGCTGATGTTGCACACCCAGCGATAACAGTACCAAAAACAAGAAACAATAATAATACGATTCGTTTCATCTTGTTTCACCTCCTATGCCGTCCATACTATCCCTTCATATAAAAAATCATCCCATTACTTTAACCTGGTTACATTTTAAAACAGTTTTTGATCGTAGTCAAATAATAAACTGAATATTCCGCTATTTATTCCAGGCATAAAAAAACACTTTGTATCAATACCACAAAGTGCTTCGTTCTATTATTTAACGATTTAATAACTTTTCGATAACCTCTAAGACACCTTCTGTATCATTATGTGGTGCATGATATTTTGCAGTTTCGCGGACAATATCACTGCCATTTTCCATTGCATAGCTATGGCCAACATGACGAAGCATCTCTAAATCGTTACCACCGTCACCAAATGCTACAATATCATCGGCACGAATTTGCCATTTTTCTTGTAAAACACGCAAACCATTCGCTTTATGTAGTCCTTTAATAATGATATCGATATCGCCATGACCGCTGGTGACTGCCGCTATTTTTTCACCAAATTTCTCATTGATAATCGCCATGATTGTCGTTGTTTCTGTGTCAGGTACATTCAAAGCGAACTTGAAAAAGACATCTTCGGGCAATTCTTTGAACGTAGGTACAACATCAAGACGGTGATAGTATTGCTGTGCTTCTTCAATCAATTCTGGAAGAAATTTTGTTTCGACATAGGCACTTTGGCGACCGCATAAAATAGTTCGTACATCAGGAATTGTTTCTAGAAATACTAAAATATCCTGAATGAGTGATTCTTGCATTTTACCGCATAATAACTCTTCATCTTCACTAATCACTAATGCGCCATTTTCTGCAACAAATGAAATGTCGCTCGCTATTTCAGGGAAAAAGGATTTCAATTGATAATATTGGTTACCGCTGGCAACAACAAATTTTACATCTTGTTCCTGCATTTTCGTGTATAACTGAGCAAAACGCTCACGGTTATACTCTTTTGTGGAACTTAAAAAAGTCCCATCCATATCTACTGCTATCATCTTCACCACTTAAATCACACTCCTGTTTTATTTAATCACATTATCTGAAAATAAATTTTAAAAGCAACTGTGTTAAATTAAAGCGTTTACTATTTCAGTATAAAGATGAAAAGTTGTGATTGCAAAATATTATCTTTTTAAAAGCTTACATATTATATCGTTAAAATACAATTGCTACCTAAAGCATCTATTTCCATTTTCACTTTTATTGTAATTTTTTAAGATGAGCCATTGTAATCGTTTACAAAATGATTTATGATGTACTTGAATCGATTCAAGTTTTGTTATAAACTAAAAGAAAGAAGGAATTTATATGTCTTTTTCTGATAAGTTGAGCACACGCTTAATGCCACTCGCCTCTAAAATGGCCAATCAACGTCATTTAGTAGCAATAAGAGATAGTTTCATTGATATTATGCCTATAATCATGGTTAATTCACTCTTTATTTTAATGAATGCACTCGTGTTTACGAATGTTTCAATTAACAAAAAATGGATTGATTTAACACCTCTATCCGATTTATCAACAATGGTTAATAATGGTACAATGGGTTTTATGTCTATTTTCCTAACATTTCTGATTGGATATCGCTTAGCAACACATTATATTGGAATTTCAAAAATAGAAGCTAAATATTTTAATCCCATCCATGCAGGTATATTAAGCGTTGCACTTGCCTTAATCATGTTTCCGTTAATTAATACTGTCACACCTGTTGGAACTGAAAATTCAGTAGAAGTTGCAGGTGCCTATATGCAGACCTTAACTTCTTCTGGAGGAATGTTTGTTGGAATAATTGCAGCATTGCTTGGAACCGAACTGTTAATGCGTATTTGTCAAAATAAAAAATTACGAATCAGTATGCCTGATGGAGTTCCACCTGCTGTATCCGATTCATTCAATTCATTGATTCCGGAAGCAATTGTCATTATTATCTTCGCAGTAACTACTTTTAGCTTTGTTAAATTAACAGGAATGACAATTCCTGATGTTGTAACTCAATTGATTTCAAGTCCATTACAGTTTGCGATGCAATCACCGATTGGATTGTTTACAGTCGAACTGTTCACACAAGTATTTTGGTTCTTTGGTTTACATGGTCAAAACATTGTATCTTCAGTGACCTCACCACCGATGTTGATTGCCATCCAACAAAATATGGATGCTTTTGCAGCTGGTTTACCAATACCTAATATTGTAACTAATCCTTGGATTGGAATGTATACCTTATTTGGTGGAACCGGCGCAATTTTACCCTTCTTGATTGCTATTTTTATTGGTTCAAAACAAAAAAACTATCGTCAAGTTGGTAAAATTGGTCTACTGCCAAGTGTTTTTAATATTTCTGAACCTATAATGTTTGGATTGCCAGTTGTCATGAATCCATTTTTCGTCATCCCGTTTATTTCTGTACCACTCATAAACTTGGCAATTGCCTATCCCTTAACAGTGATGGGGCTTGTTGCTAAAAGTGTTGTTATCCCACCTTGGACGTTGCCACCCATTTTAACAGCTTGGGTAACAACAGCTGGTGATGTTCCTGCAACCTTATTAGCTGCAGCCTTGTTTATTTTAGATATTTTCATTTACCTTCCCTTTGTGTTAGCAAGTAATAAAATGATTTCAAAATTAGCTGAAAAAGAATAAATTTGAAAAGAAGGTGTGCCTATGGCAACTATTCAGGAAGTCGCAAAGTATGCTGGTGTTTCAGTCGGTAGTGTCTCTCGTTATTTAAATGGTCATAAACTGCGCCCCGACAACACTAAAAAAATTGAAGAAGCTATTCATGCATTAGACTATAAGGAAAACTTTTTTGCCAAAGGGTTAAAAAGTAATGAGACTCATTCTATAGGTCTTTTAATGAACAATATGCAAAGTAATTTTAGCGCTTCACTTGTTGCTCGCATTGATGATGTATTGGAGAAAGAAGGCTATACAATTTTACTGTCTAACTATCGTGATGATCCTAACAGAATTGAACAAAAGATTGCTTTTTTTAAATCACGTGCAGTGGATGCCTTAATTATCGTTGGTGCAGAACAATCATGGCCACAATTAGAATGTTTGAAGAATTGTGATATTCCTGTTATTTCCATTATTACACCACTAGATTACTCACAAACTGATAGTATCATTGTCGATAACCGTGCCAGTACAGAAAAAGTTATCTCTAGAATGCTATCATTATCACATGAACGAATTGGCGTCATTGTTGCACCCCAAACAGACTATGTGGCAAGAGAAAGGTTTCTGGGCATTCTTGATGCATTTGAAACCCAAAATAAACTTTTGTCTGAAAGTAATATTTATTATGGCGATTATTCAAAAGATAGTGGCAAACGTGGTATGGCTTATCTCTTATCTCAGGAGGTTTCAGCAGTTTTTGTTTGTAATTACAATATGTCGCTCGGCGCATTACAAACGATTCATGAAAAACAATTAGTGATTGGTAAGGATATATCATTCGCAAGTTATGACTACTTTGATGCTAGTGATATTTTTTATCCAAAACTAACCGTTATAAAACAACCTATTAAAGAAATTGGTACACTGGCTGTTGAACGTTTGTTAGAAAAAATTAGAAATAAAAATCAATTACAAGGACAAATATTCACGCTCAAGAACGATGTTTTATGGCGTGATTCTATCATTAAAAATCCAACGAAAAGCGAGTGATACGATGAGTGATATCCGTGCAGATATTGAAGAAAACATTGAGTCATCACAGGAAAAATATGAAGACTTAAAACCTGAACTCTCTAGTAAAATAGAATGGTTTAAAGATCAAAAAATCGGTGTTATTTTTCATTGGGGGCTTTATTCAGAAGCTGGTATCGTTGAATCTTGGCAATTATCGGCGGAAGACAATTGGGCTCGTAAAAAACCATGGCGTAATGACCTAACTACGTTAAGACATGATTATTGGCAGTTGAATAAAAACTTCAATCCGCTTCAATTCGATCCAAATAGTTGGGCGAAACAAGTGAAAGATGCTGGATTCAAATATATGCTGTTCACAACTAAGCATCATGACGGTTTTAATATGTATGACACCCAATTATCACCCTATAAAGTAACGCATAAGGACAGCCCTTTCGCTAACAATCAAAATGCTGACATCTTCAAAGCTATCACAAATGCTTTTAGAGCTGAAGACATCTCAGTCGGTGCTTATTATTCAAAACCTGACTGGCATTCGCCATATTATTGGGAACCAGGTTCATCACCGATAGGTCGCTATGCAAGTTATAGTCCTTTAGATAAACCTACAACATGGCAAAAATTCAATAACTTTGTTTCCGGTCAACTTAACGAAATCTGTCAAAATTATGGTGATATTGATATTTTATGGTTGGATGGCGGTTGGGTTAATAGTGATAATAATGAATATTTAGATATGGCAAAAATTGTGCCACAACTGCGTAAACATCAGCCTGCATTATTGGTTGTTGATCGTACAATTGGTGGCGAATTCGAAAACTATGTTACACCTGAACGTAAAATACCCGAAGAATTACCAAACAAAGCTTGGGAAAGTAATATCCCTTTAGCTAAGAACTGGGGTTATGTTCCCAATGATATTTATAAACCTTTTTCAGAAATTTTGGAAACACTCATTAAGATTGTTTCTCTTGGTGGTAACGTTATTTTAGGCATTGGTCCAAAACCCGATGGTACGCTTCCCCAAGAAGCACAAAATATCATGAGTCAACTAGGTAAGTGGCTCGCTATATATGGTGAAGGAATTTATGACACACGTCCTTATAAAATCACTACAATCGGGAATTGGTATTTTACGAAAAAACAGAATTACCTTTTTGCTTATTTAATGCCACATGAGCATGACATCACTTTGAACACCTTAGACTTACAAAGTGAGCAGCCTGTTCATTCTTGTGAAAATCTAGCAACTGGAACTAATATTCCACTCCATAAGAACACTTTAACACTCCCCGCTTCAACGACAGTAACAGCAATAAAAATAAAATTTTAAAATGTGAGGATGATTATTAATGATAAATTTTCCAAAGAACTTTTTATGGGGAGCAGCAGCTTCCGCACCGCAAACAGAAGGACATTCACTTTCAAATGGTAAAACAGCCTCAACTTGGGATGAATGGTACGTGCAAAATCCAGAAAAATTCCAACCGGGTCAAGGGCCTGCAACAACGTCTAATGTCTATGAGCTATATGCCGACGATGTTAAACGTATGCAAGCAATTGGAATGAATTCTTACCGTACATCGATTTCATGGACACGTCTTTTACCTGATGGCAAAAATGTTAATCCCGAAGCTGTTAGTTTTTACCGTGATTACTTTACTAAATTAAACGAAGCTGGAGTGACACCTATCATTAACCTCTTCCATTTCGACATGCCTTGGTGGCTGATGGAAAAAGGCGGTTGGGAAAACCGTGAATCTGTTGATGCTTTTGGTTTTTATGCCAAAACAGCTTTCGAATTATTCGGTGACTTAGTACAACGTTGGACAACATTCAATGAGCCTGTTGTTCATATTGAATGTGGCTATCTCTATGGTTACCACTACCCTGATGTTGTCGATTTCAAAAAGGCTATCCAAGTGGGTTATCATACATTAATGGCGCACGTTGCAGCCGTTGAAGCTTTAAAAGCAAGTAATTGTGACGGCCAAATCGGTATCATTTTAAATATATCGCCCACTTATGCTCGCAGTGAATCACCTGAAGACCAACGTGCTAAAGAAATTGCTGATTTATTAAACGGTAAAAGTTTCTTAGACCCTTGTGCTCTTGGTACAATTCCTGTTGGTTTAAAAGAAGTACTTGCTGAGAATGATTTATTGCCAATTACAGCAGAAAATGACAGCGTACGAATCGCTAACAATACCGTTGACTTTTTAGGGTTAAACTATTACCAACCGCGACGTGTGCAAGCGCCTGAAAACCCACAAACACCCGCTTTAACACCTGCTGATTTTTATGCACCTTATGATTGGCCAGAAAAGAAAATGAATATTTACCGCGGATGGGAAATTTACCCTGAGGCTATTTATGATATGGCAATGATGATTAAAGACGAATATGGTAACATTCCTTGGTATGTCGCTGAAAATGGAATGGGCGTTGCCAATGAAGAACGCTTTCTCAATGAAGATGGTATGATTGAAGATGATTATCGTATTGAGTTTATGCAAGATCATTTGCAACAATTACACAATGCTATTGAAAAAGGCAGCAATTGTTTTGGCTATCATACGTGGACATTTGTGGATTGTTGGTCTTGGTTAAACGGCTATACAAACCGTTATGGTTTTTATCGCGTTGACTTAGATAACAATTATGCCCGCTCTATGAAGAAAAGTGGCCTTTGGTTTAAAGCCTTAAGTGAAAATAACGGGTTTAATAAATAAAGGCACGCTCAAGCCGTTCAGAACTGAAGAGATTGGAAAAGAATGATTAGCGATTATTTTTATCGCTATGAGTCTCTTTGAAATCTCACAAGTTTTGACTTGAAGTGCTAGATATAAATAAAAGCAAAACCAAACGTAGAGCTACGAAGAAATTGGAATAACTAACAGCAAAACCAAACGTTCAGCTTAAAATAAATTAGAGAGAACACTATCTTGACGTAATTTGTCAGGATAGTGTTTTTGAAATTTTCAGAGGAGTTATTTGCCTTTCACTGGGATAAATTAAAAGTCGTTTGATTTTTTGTGAGGCTGTTATTTTATGTTTTATAGATGAAAAATATTAATCTAGTTAAAGTGATTAAAAATAAATAACTTGGCTATAAGAAATATTCGGTGCAACTTTGCTTCATAAATGATACTATTTATAAGAGTGAAAAATTTAGAGGATTACATATATAAGGAGAAGATGAAATGAATCAGCAAGAAAACTTTTGGCTTGATTTACCAAAGCCGTTTTTTATATTAGCACCAATGGAAGATGTTACCGATGTGGTTTTCCGTCATGTTGTGAGTGAAGCAGGTCGACCAGATGTATTTTTTACAGAGTTTACAAATACGGAAAGTTATTGTCATCCCAAAGGTAAAGAAAGCGTTCGTGGACGCCTTACTTTTACAGAAGATGAACAGCCTCTTGTTGCACATATTTGGGGTAATAAACCAGAATTATTTGCCGAAATGAGTATCGGAATGAAAGAAATGGGCTTCAAAGGCGTTGACCTTAACATGGGTTGCCCCGTTGCTAACGTTGCTTCTAAAGGCAAAGGCTCTGGCTTAATTAACCATCCTGATACCGCCGCTGAAATCATTCAGGCTGCTAAAAAAGGTGGTTTACCTGTTAGTGTTAAAACTCGTTTAGGCTATTTGGACATTGCAGAATGGCGCGGTTGGTTAGGTCATGTATTAGAACAAGACATCGCTAACCTTACTATCCATTTACGCACACGTAAAGAAATGAGTAAAGTTGATGCTCACTACGAAATTATCCCTGAAATCAAAAAATTACGTGATGAAATTGCACCTCACACATTATTAACAATTAACGGTGATATTGCGGATCGTGAAGCTGGACTCAAACTTGTTGAAAAGTATGGTGTTGATGGTGTCATGATTGGTCGAGGTGTTTTCACCAATCCATTTGCTTTTGAAAAAGAACCAACAGAACATACACCAGAAGAATTCCTTAAATTATTACTTCTACAAGTCGATTTATACGATCAATACTCTACTGAAGCACAGCCGCGACCTTTCACGCACCTGCACCGTTTCTTTAAAATATATGTTCGTGATTTTAGTGGTGCGGCTGAATTAAGAAATTCCTTGATGAATACAAAATCAACAGATGCTGTACGTGAACTTGTGAACAATGCCTTAAAAAATGGATTAGCCTAAACATTAAAGCCCACACAATCATTAACAGATTGTGTGGGCTTTTCTTCTATTATAATTTAGCAGTGACAGATTCGATAAACTGACGCACAAAGGCTTGTTCTTCTTCATTAAATCCTTCTGCCAAGCTTTGTTGATAAGCCCCTAAATGAGCATCAACAGCCTCGCAATTTTGTTGACCTTTAGGTGTCAAAGTCACACGCTTCACTCGCTTATCTTCACCTTGTACTCCAGTAACATAACCATATTCATCTAATTTTTGTACCACCTTACTAATTGTCGGTTTCTCAACATCTTGATGCTTAGCAATTTCACTAATGGTGTGAGGTCCATTGCTATAGATATAATAAAGAACAGACCATTGTGCATATGAAACATTTAAACTTTCTAAACGCTCATTTAATCGTTTAATATACAGACGTTGCATTTTAGTAAATGCTAAAAACAATTGACGATGTTCGCTCATGTTATCCTCCTATTTTTTATCCTATTTATGTCTTTCGTTAGTTTCACTAACTAATTGTTAACTTTATTATTGCGCGTGCTCAGGAGGTTGTCAAGTGAGATTATCCTATAATGCAATTGATTAACGAAATATATGCTAAACTTAAATAGAAACGATTATTATATTTAACAGGAGGAAACTTTATGCATAATAAAAAGAAAAACACACCAACAATCACGTTAAAGGATGGTCTTCAAAAAGCTGAGATTGGGGATTTTCATACCTCTAACAACAGATCTAACAGTGGTGGTAACTGGAAAGTAACGGGCTTAATCATTATTATACTTTTGCTAGGATTTACTGCTTATCGCCTTTTTATTGGCTAATTTTATACTCTGACAGAGACATTTGGTGATAAAACACCGCTATTTCCTGTTAATATCAAACGGTTTGTTTTTTTATCGCGTATAAGTTGCATCTCTTCTTCCATAAAGGTTAGACTAAATTTATTTGTGTATACCTCGGGATGATTACTATCTAATTGAATAGTATAGTCAGCAATAGGCTGCTCAGAAAGTTCAATCATAAACAAACCTGCATCACTACACGAACAGCTATTCAATGATTCATACGTATAAAAAAGATTTATTACTTGGTTTTTACCACTCTCCAAAATACTATTTTGGCCTGACTCTTTAATTTCTAAATACATCCTTATCACCTCTTCTATTATAGTGATAAGTATACGCCCTCTCTTAATAAAAAGCACATTTTAACGATTTTAGTTTTTATATAAAACGACAACAATTCCAAAGATAGAAAGATTACTATTATTGCTCGTATAAATAACCAAATAATACGGTGAAATACTTATCGATAAAAAGAATAATTCATCAAAAAACAAGCAATAGAGGTCCTCTGACAAACAATTATAATATCTTACTATTAATAAGGAGGCTTTCACTATCACTAAAAAAACACTAACAATAAGAGTTATTTTATTCGTATTAATTTCAGCATATCTTTATTTAGTTCCTTTTTATAAATACGAAGCCTATCGTGCGATTGACAATTATATCAAGGAACAAAACATTTCAAAAAGCGTAACCGTAGAAAAAATGGCATTAGAAAAAAACTGGAAATATGGTTGGTACTCATGCACAGTTCATTTTTCTGATGATCCTGATGTCGATTACACTTATATGTACTCACGTTCTTATGATGCTGGTCAAACCGGTGTTCATT